>CAJORC010000023.1 GCA_905236615.1 uncultured Lachnospiraceae bacterium | reverse complement strand
TGACTAAATGTTGCCGGATGTCCGTTTTTGTAACGCCGTTGCTCAAAGCTGACGCTTTGGCATCCGGCGACAAAAAAGGCTCCATAAATGATTATTGTACAGATATTAGTACCTGATTAGGGAGATATGGTTTTGTTTCAGAGCTATTTTTATACCATCTCTTCCGGATGGAAAACTTCATCAAATTTTTCTTCTGTGAGGAAGCCTAATTCAACACAGGCCTCACGGAGTGAGATATTGTCCCCGAAAGCCTTGTGTGCGCACTTTGCAGCATTCTCATATCCGATGTAGGGATTGAGTGCCGTTACGAGCATAAGTGATCTATGCAGGTTTTCGTGCATTTTCTTTCTAATGGGAACGATACCGATAACGCAGTTCCTTGTAAATGAAACGATCGATTCGGAAAGAAGGCGGACCGACTGGGTAAAGTTATAGGCTATAACGGGAAGGAATACATTCAGTTCAAAATTACCCTGGGATGCAGCGATTGAAACGGCAGTATCATTTCCCATAACCTGTACCGCAACCATTGTAACCTGTTCACACTGTGTGGGATTTACCTTGCCGGGCATTATTGAACTTCCGGGTTCGTTTTCCGGTATGCTTATCTCTCCGAGACCGCAGCGGGGACCGGATGAAAGCCAGCGTACGTCGTTTGCGATCTTCATCATGTCAGCAGCGAGAGCCTTTACCGCACCATGCGCAAATACGAGTTCGTCGCGGGAAGTCAGTGCATGGAATTTGTTATCGGCTGTTATGAAATCAATCTCAGTTAATTCTGCGATCTTTGCAGCCACATATTTATCAAAATCTTTTGGGGCATTAAGTCCCGTACCTACGGCAGTACCGCCAAGTGCAAGTTCCATAAGGGGACTGACACTCATTTTTATGAGTTCGATATCCTTTTCGATTGAATTTCTCCATCCGCTGACTTCCTGGGAGAAGGAGATCGGAACGGCGTCCTGCAGATGGGTTCTTCCGGTTTTTACGATACCCTGATTATTATCCTCAAGCCTTTTTAATTCTGATGCAAGCTCTTCCGCAGCAGGAAGAAGCTTCTGAACGAGCATCATGACTGCCGCGATATGCAGTGCTGTAGGGAAAGTGTCGTTTGAAGACTGACTCATGTTTACGTCATCATTCGGATGAAGAAGCTTTTTCCCTGCGATCTCATTTCCGCGGCCTGCTATAACTTCGTTGACGTTCATGTTTGACTGTGTGCCTGATCCGGTCTGCCAGACAACCAGAGGAAAATTATCCCAGAGTCTGCCTGCAAGGATCTCGTCACAGACTTCCCCGATAACAGAAGATTTCTCATCAGTCATGCGTTCGGGAACAAGTCCGTTATTGACAGCAGCTGCAGCTTTTTTCAGAATAGCAAATGCTGAAATGATTTCCTTCGGCATGGTTTCCTGACCGACTCCGATAAGGAAATTTCCGCGGCTCCGCTCTGTCTGTGCGCCCCAGTATTTATCCGCGGGAACCCGCATTTCTCCCATGGAATCATGCTCGATACGGTATTCAGCTGTCTTATTATCTTTCTCCATTTTCTATGCCTCCTTTTATAACACCGCCTCCGATAAGCCTGTCTTTATCATCATAAAAGACTGTTGACTGTCCCGGAGTTGCGGCTCTGACCGCTTCATCAAAATCTATGCAAAGTTCCTTTTCGTTAATACGGGTGAGAACTGCACTCTGTGGTTTGTGATGGTATCTTATCTTGGCATAAGCCCTGATAGAACTGCCGATCTCCAGATCTTCTATACTTAAGAAATTCAGGTCGTCACAGATGACTTTCCTGCTGAAAAGAGCATCGTTGCCGGAAATTACAACTCTGTTATTTAGCGGATCTATCTCCTTTACAAAAACGGGTACGCCCATGGCGAGCCCCAGACCTTTCCGCTGGCCGACCGTGTAATGGATTATCCCCTTGTGCTTTCCGAGTTCTTTGCCTTCTTCGTCAACGAAAAGACCTTCACCCGGTATTTCGCTTTTTGCATTCTTTTTTATAAAATCAGAATAATTATCCTCTGTCACAAAGCATATTTCCTGAGAATCGGCCTTATCTGCTATTGGGAGTCCGGCCTTTGCCGCAAGTTCCCTTACTTCACTTTTCTTCAGGTTTCCAAGGGGCATGAGTGTATGTTTAAGCTGCTCCTGCGAGAGTTTATAGAGCATATAGGTCTGGTCTTTTTCCGCATGCAGAGCCTTCTTAACCGTGTATCTTCCATCTTCGGTCTGAACAATATTTGCATAATGACCTGTGGCGATGTAATCTGCTTCGAGCATTTCAGCATAATGGAGCATACGCGACCACTTTATATCCCTGTTGCATCCGACGCAGGGGTTCGGGGTACGTCCAGCAAGGTATTCCCTTACGAAAGGATCTGTTACCTTTTCTTTGAATTCTTCCACACAGTTGAAAACATGATAAGGAATATCAAGCTTCCATGCGACACGGCGTGCATCATCGATCTCACAGCAGCGGCTGTCTTCGCCGTCTTCACCAACCCAGGTTCGGAGCGTGACTCCGATCACTTCGTAGCCCTGTTCTTTTAAGAGAAGCGCCGCAACTGCACTGTCAACGCCTCCCGACAATCCTACTATAACTTTTGCCATAGCTTTATTTTTCATCCTTTGTAGATTTTTAGGCATATATCTTATAGTATAATTTTTTCAGGCAAAAAACAATAGAGCCTAAAATGCGGTTTTAAGATTGTTAAAAATATTGTATAATATAAGGTACAAGTTTTTTTATTGCCGATTAACCGGGGGGAGCGAAGGTGAAACTGCCTGTAAACTTAATAAATGATAAAAATAATAACAGGCGTATGCTGAGCATAGCTGTTGTTATCATTGCAACTGTAATAAATATTCTGATGGTTTATGCCGTTGAAGTACATGACGTACCTATATTTATGGGTATGATAGGTACGATCGCGGTAGCTTCGATAGCGGGACTTTTTCCCGGAATCTGCACAGCATTTGCAACAAGTGTATTATGTTCATTTCTTAATGAAAAATCCGTATATTTTTCCATAATCAATATGCTGATCGCCATATATACAACATGGTTTGTGAGAAAATATTCTTTGAAGAATATCAGAAAAGTTCTTGCCTTTTCAATGACTTCGGCAGTCTTTTCAGGTCTGCTCAGTACGTTTATACAGTGGACTCTTTTGAGGGATCCCCTTCTGCGCAAGCTGGATGAGATGGCACATTATATTTCCGGAGCTTCCGGGTTCTCATTTTTCCCGTCGTTCCTGCTTACAAATATTCTGGTAAATATTCCCGATAAAATAGTTGCCTGCATAATTGTAGTAATCCTCTTCCGCTTTATTTCACCGGAGGTCATCTCGGGTATCGAGGATGGGGCATGGAAGCAGCGTCCGCTCAGTAACGGCGAGATAAAATACCTGAGAAAATGGAGCAGCGATATCCGTTGTACGGTCAAGATGAGGAATACACTGTCGCTGGTGGTTTCTTCACTGATCATCGTTCTTGCCATGGGCTGGATCGGAATCAGTCTTTATGCTGATTATATAAAAAGAGAAGAGACTGAAAATGCATGGAATGCAGTAAGATTTGCTGCCGAGATGATAGATGCGGACAGAGTGGAAGACTATCTTAGAAACGGAGAATCCGCAGAAGGATATAATGAAACGAAGGATATACTCAGTAATATAAAGAAAACAGCCTTTGGAGTAGAGTATCTTTATGTCATGAAATTTGAAGAAGATGGCTGTCACGTGGTTTTTGATGTTGATACGGATAAGGATGAGGGCTATAAGGCGGGTACGGTAGTAGCTTTTGAGCCGGCGTTCATCCCCCATCTTAATTCGTTTTTTGAGGGAAAGGAAGTTAAACCGATAGAATCTGATGATATTTCGGGATGGGTACTCACCATATATCATCCGGTCAGAAACAGGACCGGGAAAACCGTATGCTATGCGGGAGCGGACGTTTCGCTTGAAGATATGCACGAATATATAAGATTTTTTGTTATTAAGGTCGTGCTCATGCTTTCAGGCGTTTATCTGCTTGTGATCTCCTATGCGCTTTGGACATCAGGTGCTTATTCAACTTATCCTATAAGCAGTATGGCTGCCTGTATGGACAGTCTTGCAAAGAACGTGGATGATCAGGAGAAGCTTGATGAGAATGTGATGATCATACAGAAGCTTGGCATTCATACCGGAGACGAGGTTGAAAAACTGTATCATGCCATATGCAGTGTGACGGAAAAAACTTCGGAGCAGCTGAAAAATGTCAGGAGGCTTTCCGACTATACCAGTAAGATGCAGGACGGGCTCATACTTACAATGGCTGATATGGTCGACAGAAGAGATACCAATACCGGTACCCATGTCCACAAGACTTCTGCATATGTAAAGATAATAGTCGAGGGACTTAAGAAAAAAGGTTATTATCCGGAAAAGCTTACAGAAAAATATATGTCTGATGTTATCAGGTCGGCACCTCTTCATGACGTTGGAAAAATAAGGATTTCCGATACGATTCTTAACAAGCACGGAAAACTGACTGATGAAGAATTTGAGATAATGAAATCACATACCACTGCCGGAAGAGAGATCATGGAAAATGCCATAAGTACGGTAAACGGGGAAAACTACTTAAAAGAGGCCAGAAATATGGCTGCATATCACCATGAACGATGGGACGGAAACGGTTATCCGGAAGGTCTTCATGGAGAGGCAATACCGCTTTCGGCGAGGATCATGGCCGTTGCGGATGTCTTTGAAGCACTGACTTCGGAGCGTGTTTACAAGGCACCGTATTCTCTTGAGCAGGCCGTGGAGTTTTTGAAAGAAGGTGCAGGAAGCCGCTTTGATGCAAAATGTGTCGAGGTTTTTGTCGATGCGCTTCCTGAAGTAAGGGTGATCTACAGAAAATATATTGGATAAAACGGGGGTATCCGAAGCAATGAAAGAGCTTATCATTCTTGCCTTGATTCTGGCTTTTATCATATATGGATATAAGAAAAACCGGGTCATAAAAAAGCAGCATGAGGAGATACGCAGGGCGAATGAGGAAATTGACAGGATAAACAGTGCGAAGTCCAGGTTTCTTGCTAATATTTCGCAGGAGATATGTACTCCGCTGAACACTATCGTTGGAATGAACGAGATGATCATAAGAGAGAATGCAGCAGACGTACCGCCCGGATATTTTCTGTCGGTAATGAATTATGCGCTGGATATAAAGAATGCGTCTGATGCACTTCTGGGTTTTATAAATGATCTTCTGGATATCTCAAAGATAGAGTCGGGAAAGATGTATCTTAGCGGGAAGGAATATTATCTGCAGGATGTCATCCGTTCAATGGTACCTACGACAATGGTAAGATGTACCGATAAGGATCTTAGCTTTGAAGTGGAGGTGCAGAAAACCATTCCGAAATGTCTCTACGGTGATGTTGAAAAGATAAAACAGATATTGCTCAATCTTCTTACAAACGCTGTTAAATATACGGAGAAAGGCGGTTTGAAATTAAGTGTTTCAATGCTTTCATGCAATGATGAAATCTGTACTCTCTGTTTTTCGGTAAAGGATAGCGGAATAGGAGTGAAAGAGGAAGACAGGGAGAAGATCTTTACAGCATATGAAAAGCTTGATGAGGAGAGAGTCAGAAAGATCCGGGGAATGACTTTCGGACTTGATATTTCCAGAAGATTTGCGGAACTGATGGGCGGTGAACTGACCTGTAAGAGCGTCTACGGGGAAGGTTCTGAATTTATACTGAAACTCGATCAGAAGATCATAGATGCGGAGCCCGTAGGCAAGTTTGATGAATATGAAGATAACAACGTCAGAGGACCTTATGCGCCGCAGTTTATAGCACCGGATGCTGATGTTCTTGTTGTTGACGAAAATCCTATGAACCTGAATGTCATAAGGGGTCTTTTAAAAGCTACGAGGGTATTTGTGACTACGGCATCGAGCGGGGAAGAATGTCTTGATAAGATAAGGGATAATAATTTCAATGTAGTGTTTCTTGACCGGATGATGACGGGAATGGACGGAGTGGAGACTGTTGCCGGGATAAGAGAGATCTATCCGGATCTTCCGGTTTATGCCCTTACGGAAAACAGCATTGAAGGGGAGGATTTTTACAAGTCGAAAGGCTTTAACGGATACCTTTCAAAGCCCATAAACAGTGTACTCCTTGAAAAGACGATAATGAAACACCTCCCCAAAGAAATGATAGAAAAGCCGGAGGCAGTGGATGTTACAGAGCTTTTGGGGATAGTTCCGGAAGACCTGAGCTGGTTAAAGAATAAGGAAGGAATAACTGTAAAAGAAGGGATCAAGAATTCGGGCGGTGTTACAAATTATTATCTCTCGCTCAAGCTGTTCCTTGATACGATCGAAACAAATTCCAAGGTTATCAATGACGCTTACGAGAGTGATAACTTAAAGCTCTATGCGCTTAAGGTACGTTCGGTCAAGGTTTCTGCAAAGATAATCGGTGCAATGGGATTATTTGAAAGAGCGCAGGCGCTGGAAGAAGCCGGAAATCATGAAGACAGGGGATTTATCACTGCAAATCACCGGAAGTTCATGAATGAGTATGCGGGATATAAGGAAAAACTCAAGCCCCTTGCAGATGAAACAGACAGGGAAAAGGGAACTGAGGAAAAAAACATTCTCGTTCTGGATGATGATCCGAACTATCTTTCAATGCTGCATGAATGGCTGCGGGATTCTTATAAAGTTACAATGCTGAATTCAGGGCTGCAGGGAATAGAATGGCTTGGTGAGAACAGGGCCGACCTCATCCTGCTTGATTATGAAATGCCGGAAACGAGCGGACCGACAGTCCTTGAAATGCTCAGAAACAATGAAGAACTGAAGTCGATTCCGGTCATATTCCTTACGGAAAAAAGCGATAAGGACAGCCTTATGTCAGTAGTTTCACACCGTCCGGAAGGCTATCTGCTTAAGTGCATAGAAAAAGAAGAACTCCTTGAAAAACTCAGGGAATTCTTCGTACTTCACAAATAAGAATGATTTTACTTATCTTCAATTTCGATTTCCTTGGTAAGCTTATCGAAATTTCCTGCATAAATAATATCCAACAGATTGGAAAGTGATTTAAGTGCCCTTGTGATCTTCGTTATAGGTATTTCCGGATCATTAGGATCAGGAGCTTTTATTGGCGGTGGTGGACAAATTGTTATCGACCCTGTTAAAATAATAACCGATCCCGTGCACTTTATTGGTGTGCAGGGCGTTGTAAATACCGGTATTGAAGCCGGTGCAAGCGGAAGGACATGTATCGATGGCTGAGGCAACACCGACGTTCTATCCACTTGAATTCTTTTCAAATGCAGTAAACAGATTAATGACAGGAGAATGCGGAGGATGAAAAGACATTTGCTTATCTGGCTGATAATAGCGATCGGATTGATAATATTTATATGCTATTGCTTACGGGACTATAAGGACACGCTTTTTAATTATGACATTATCGATGTGGGAGAAGGACATATATATCTTCCCAAGAAGCTGACGGATAATGGCGCAGTAAACAAGTATGATAATTATGTTTCTGTCGAATCTCCCGAAGCTGTCATACTCGGACTGGACTACGGCAATGGCCTTGTCGGCGATGAAACCCTTGATATGATAGGGATCTCTCAGGAACAGTTAAGGAAGATCGCGGAAATACGGGATGATAGTGAATTAAAAACTATTCTTGCCGTTGATGACAGCAGGATAATCAAAAGCGGTCATGTAAACAAACCGTCATTCGATAAGTATCTGATAAGCTATACTTCCGATGGAAAGAAAATTACCGTCGGAAGCTATACAAAGAATGAAAAATGTCTGATAGAGATAATAAAGACGGATGAAGATTATCTTACTGATAAGCAACTGGATAAAATGTTCTCCGGAATTAGTTTTTAACAGTTGATAGTATCAATCCTCTTGGTGAGTTTTCCGAAGTCTCCGCTGTATATTATTTCTAAAAGATTTGAAAGTGACTTGAGCGCCCTTGTAACGTCTGAGATTACGAGGACGCCATTTTCTATGGCTTCTTCGAATTCATCAAGGTCGTTCACTTTCACAAAACCATCCGGATAGACAATGACATCCGCAAGAAGGTCTCTGAAAACATACGAATCAGTCTCGCTCTCATAGGTATAGTCCAAAATGTCGCAATACCAGTAAAGCAGACTATCGTCTGTTCTAAGAAACTTACTTACCTTATAACCCTCTTTTAAGAAATAACAGGAAACCCCGTGGGAAAAATCCTTCTTGGGGTGCAGAGTATTCCACTTCGTGATAATGATACGCTCGTCAATATAAAGAATCTCATCATCCTTAAGCAACACATTTTCAGGTGGGATAATTCTCTTTCTGTAAAGAAGTGGTTTATCAGCCATGCTAACCTCCCGTTGACTTTTTTTCTCGCCCAAATGAGTGAAGCTTTGAGGCGAAACACAATCGTCATTTTGAAGAACAGCCATCAGCAGAGAACTGCAAAATCACTTTTTGAGTCAGTTTAAAAGCGCTTTCTGACTCAAAAAGTTATTTTGCAAGTTCGCCCAAGCTGATGGCGTCACCAGAATGTCATTTATTCGCTGCGAAAGCCTCACGAGTCAACTCTTCGGATTTTTCCTTGTAGTGGTGAGCCTCCTCAAGCATCATATCCTTAACCTTCATGAGTCGTATCTGGCTCGACCGTTCAGCCTCATCAAGCTTCATGGAAATATACTTGATATTCGCCTCATATTCAGGGATCATTACATGCTCAAGGGCATTTACGCGTCGTCTCGTCTTCTCAATTTCGGCAGCCATAAGCTGGCATGACTTTTCCGATTCTGCAAGTTTGAGCATATCCGGAAGAATCTCAGAGAGACTCTTGACTGCGTCATCCAAGTCAGACGAGGTGAAAGCGTAACCATAAGAATAAATGTCATTAGTGTCAGAGGTTCTTGTGACAAAATCGAAAGTCGGGATATTCACGCTCATTACATTCTTAGTACCCGTTTCAAGAGAGACCTCCTGCTTCGGAGCCATGAAAGAAACGTTCACAGCCTCTGCTGACATAGAGGAGCGCGCAAGAACGAAATTCTTGTTG
>CAJORC010000022.1 GCA_905236615.1 uncultured Lachnospiraceae bacterium | reverse complement strand
TGAGGTAGCTCTACTTTGGAGACCGCATCCATTGATTGAGGCAACGCTGACTGCCATGCGTCCAGATTTATGGGAGAAGTATAGATTGATAGTAGATGATTATCGAAGAGAAGGTTGGGGTATTTACGACGATACTGCAGAGTTGGATCGTGCTATAGCTATTAGTGACGCTTATTATGGTGATTGGAGCTCGGTGGTTTGGCTGTATAAACAGACAGAAAAGCCTATTATGATACAGAACTGTGATGTGTAGAGATTGTAGACTGTTATAAATACTCAAAAGAGTAGTTTCAGTACGGTCTGCCGGGAGGCAACGGCTTATGAACTTTGAACTATGTGCATCTATGATGTGTGCCAATTATGGTCACTTAAAAAGAGAAGTAAAGCAATTGGAAAAGGGTGGCATTGACTCATTTCATATTGACATAATGGATGGTCGGTATGTGGCGAACTATGCCATGTCGCTTACAGATCTTAGGTGCATACGTTCATTGACGGATAAGCCGTTAGATGTTCACCTTATGATTGAGCATCCAAATACCCATATTGATTTATTCCTTCGGAACTTAAGAAAAGGAGATACGGTATACATTCATCCGGAAGCAGAATATCATCCTTCTACTACATTGCAGAAGGTGATTGATGCTGGAATGGTTCCAGGCATCGCCATCAATCCGGGAACCAGCGTTGAGTATGTCTATGAAATGTTTCGAATCGTGGACAAGGTGCTTGTTATGTCTGTAAACCCCGGAAATGCCGGTCAGATGTACCTGCCTTATGTAGCTGAGAAGTATGAGAAACTTTTTCCGCTAAAGAAAAAGATGGGGATTAAGCTTTATTGGGATGGAGCCTGCGGAGCGGATAAGATCAAGACCTTTGCGCCCAAGGGAGTAGATGGTTTTGTGCTTGGAACTACCCTGCTGTTTGGCAAAAATAGACCCTATGGTGATGTCTTAAAAGATATCAGAAATTTGAATATATGAGCATATGAATATAGCGGTACTTTTATCCGGAGGCGTTGGTGACAGGCTTCAGTCGGATGTTTCCAAGCAGTACATTCGAGTGGGAAATGAGATGATCGTTTCCAAAACGCTGCAGGGTTTATTGGAAAATGAATTGGTAGATTACATTTGGATTGTAGCAGATAAGGCTTGGCGAAGAAGGCTGCGAGAAGCTTTTGATAACAAAGCAGGTGGAGCTGTAAAGAAGCAGATAAACAATGCTGACGGAGTAGTCACAAATGCAGACAAATTTAAAGGCTTCTCCGATCCCGGTACTAACCGTCAGCTATCCATCTACAATGCGTTATGTGATATGTCAGACATAGTAGTCGATAATGATGTGATTCTCATTCAGGATGCTGTTCGTCCATTAACTCTGCAGGATAGTATAACAGACTGCCTGACAAGGATTGAAGGTCATGATGGGGCGCTGCCGGTGCTTCCTATGCAGGATACGATATATATGAGCGAGGATGGCAGTTCTGTTTCAAGTCTTCTTGATAGGAACAAGCTTTTTGCAGGGCAAGCGCCGGAGGCTTATCGCTACGGAAAATATAAAAAGGCAAATGAGGCATTGCTGCCGGATGATATTTTAAAAGTAAACGGGGCAGCGGAACCGGCCATTATGTACGGTATGGATGTGGTGATGCTTCCAGGAGACGAGAGGAATTTCAAGATTACTACCAAAGCTGACCTGGACAGATACAGGGAGATTGTGGAAAACGAATGAACAGACCTAAGATTTCAGTGATAATTGCAACGCAAAACTCTAAAGAGAGAATTAGTCAATACATTGATACGGTTCTTGATCAGTGCCTTAGAGATATTGAGGTTATCATAGTGGATGTCCTTTCCACAGACGGTACCAAGGAGTATATTTCAAGGCTTTCAAAAGAGGATGAACGAGTTGTATTTCTTGCAGACAGTATGGGGAGCAAGGGGCATGCTAAAAATACGGCTTTTAACTACGCAAAGGCACCATATGTGATTTTTTTAGAGCCGGATGATTGTCTTGAAAAAGACGCATTGGATATTCTCTATCATCAGATTGAGGAGGAATATGAATCTGATGTACTTGTCTTTGAGACGGACTGCTTTGGAAATGATGCCTTTGGCAGGAGAAATAAGGATATTCAAAGTAGGATGGCCGAGGCAAACAGGATAGATGACAGAGAATTTGATCAGGCTTCAAGACTTTTCAGATGGTTTGCTTTCAACTGTAATGCGATCTACAGAACAGATTTTTTACGGAACAATAATATACGTCATTATGACAAGCCGGGCATTGGAAGCCAGGACAGTGCATTTAGATATCTGGCACTTGCAGGGCGACCATTTGGCATAACGATAATGAAGCTCTGTGAGCGTAGGGTTGATGTTGAGATTCAAAAAAATGGTTCGGTTAAAAAAATAAATGATGCAAGCGTAGTGTTTGACGTTTGTAATGAATATCGTTATCTGGCTCAGGAGCTTAAACGGAAT
>CAJORC010000021.1 GCA_905236615.1 uncultured Lachnospiraceae bacterium | reverse complement strand
TGTAAGTACCATATTGTCTTTGCGCCGAAGTACAGAAGGAAAGCATTTTACGAAGCCAGGAGGCTGGAAGTGGGACAAATGCTGAGGCAGTTATGTGAATGGAAGGGAGTAAATATCATAGAAGCAGAAGTCTGTATAGATCATGTACATATGTTGCTGGAGATACCGCCGAAGATGAGTGTATCTTCTTTTGTGGGATATCTGAAAGGAAAGAGCAGTCAGATGATCTTTGAGAAATGGGCGAATGCGAGATTCAAGTATCGGAGCAGATCATTCTGGTGCAGAGGATTTTATGTGGATACTGTAGGAAAGAATACAAAGAAGATAGCAGAATATATTCAGAACCAGTTGAAGGAAGATAAAGAAGCAGAACAGCTGGAACTTGAGTTAGAGGACCCGTTTACGGGTAAAAAGAAGTAGTATGCTCGCGCAGACCACATTTGCGCTGTAAAGCGCCGCTTTGCGAGCAGGGCTATGCCCGCATCTGAAAAACCACCGGCTAAGCCGGTGGATATTTATTACGAATAATAATTATAGTAATATCACGTTTGATTTCGGATGAGATTGAGGCTTGAAACTATAACGGTATACCGTTATATTGAGTAACAGGAAGGGTCAGACGATGCGTATTCAGAAAATCCTTAAACAAAAGAATATGTCTGTATACAGACTTGCAAAAATCAGTAATCTTCCTTATGCGACAGTAAGGGAGATTTGCTGCGGCAAAACGCAGATTGAGAAATGCAGCGCGGAAACGATTTACAGACTTTCAAAAGCACTCGGTATATCGATGGAAGAGTTGATTGAACCATATATGTATACACGAAGCAGCTTTGAAAATTTTAAGAGCAATGTCTGTCATCAGGTAAAAGAATCGGGTGATATAGATTTCATTATGAATGTGCTGGACAGTGAAATTATCTTTACGTATTACAAACGGAACTGGTATCCTGAAAGCCTTTATCTTCTTGCCATGCTTGATTATATCAGCAGGGAAAATAATGTACCCCTCGCTTCTGAATATGATGAGCTCAGGAAATGCAAACTTGAACATACAGTGTATCCTTCAAGTCTTCTCGCGATCTCAGCTGCATCAGGGAATGATACATTACTGAAGGAAGCTGAGAAAACAGCTATTCCGGAGTTTATGCGATTTAATATTGTGGAAAACGAGGTGAGGAATGTTATCTGATCCAACATCGGAAATCACAAAGGAAACAATTATTTTTTATTTAAAAGAGGTTGCCGGAGAATACAAAAAACTGTCCGGCAGGCGGATGCCTGCAGAACTGATTTTGATTGGAGGTGCATCTGTTCTGATCAATTATGGATTTCGTAATATGACTACAGATATTGATGCTGTGATTCATGCATCCTCCAGCATGAAAGATGCGATTAATACTGTCGGTGATCGTTTTGGGCTTTCAAACGGATGGCTGAATGACGATTTTAAAAGAACGGATTCCTATAGCCCTAAACTTGCAGAGTTTTCAGTATATTACCGTACATTTTCAAATGTCTTAACGATTCGTACCGTTGCTGCAGAATATTTGATTGCAATGAAACTGCGTTCAGGCAGGCAGTATAAAAGTGATTTGTCAGATATTGCAGGAATTCTTTCTGAACACAGAAAAAAGGGAAACCAAATTACCATGGAGCAAATCAAAAAGGCAGTGATCGATTTATATGGAGACTGGGATTGTTTATCAAAATCATCACAGGATTTTATAACTGCTGTTATGGAAAATAATCGATATGATGAACTGTATGAAGAAATAACCCGAGAAGAAAATACGGTCAAAGAGATACTTATCCAGTTTGGGGAAAGATATCCGAAAGTAATAACAAAAGATAATGCAGAAGACATTATCGATAATTTACAAAAAAAAGCAGACTCTGCAGATATTCTTGCTCAGCTTCGCAGGAAATAAATCGCAGAACTGCCTGTATATGTAAAATTAAAGATGTAATCCGGGATGGATCGTTAAAGATCCGTCCTTTTTTGAATAGAAGAAGATATCCTTGCAGAAGATGAGGTACGGTGTTTCTTTCTGGTTGGTTTCAAACATATTGCGGGCATGTTTCAGAAGCTGTTTTTCCAGTTTTCTGTCATTTGCCTTTGTGAT
>CAJORC010000020.1 GCA_905236615.1 uncultured Lachnospiraceae bacterium | reverse complement strand
TCGCAGTTCGCTTTAAGGGCTTTATGATATCCTCTTCCGGCATTGCAAGAGTGAATATTTCAATAAAAGGTCTGATCTTTGCCTGCCTCAGAAAGATTTTCGCATCCGCTGAAGACGAGAAATTCATAACCTCAACTTTCTTATTTATGAGACCGGTTTTACATATAAACTGCCCATCAGCAGACGATATAAGCCAGTATCTGTCATACTTTACGGTAGCGAAACCGCTTAAGCTTACAGGGATCTGCTTTATAAGATATACCGGGATCAGTATTTCTGCAGAATGCTCTTTTGCAAATGCTTCAATCTGACGTGGAAGCTGACGCCTCATCTTTTTACTGCCGTCTGACATGTTAAGCGGCATATCTTCCCTGTATCCGCCGAAAATCCCCTTAAATATGGGTCTCATATATATATTTCTGAAATATCTGACTGTAATATATGCTCTTCTGAATAAAACCACAGATATTATGAATACCAGAATAAAAATGTAAGCGAAAATAAACGGCTGGAAATATGCAAGTGCTGTCAGTGCAAGTACTATTGCCGTTTTCAAAAATTCAAATATTGTAGATGCTGTCGGGAAAACAGTTGAGACAGGTAATAACACTATATCCACAAAAAATGACATATAGCGTATAAAGAAATAAACTATAACTGTTAAAGATAAGATAAAAATGCATTTAACGGCATCAAAACCGTTTATAGCCGATCCTCCGATCTTAGGAAGAAATCCTGCGGCTTCTGCAGTCACTCCTCCCGGAACATTCGCTATTATCTGAGAACCTGCAAGTATAATGTTGATCGCTCCGTTGAATTTGGCAAACTGCCCCTCTATGGCAAGTCCCAGTGCATTGGTCTTGCTGAAGCATTTAAGAAATTTAGGTAAGCCAAACCAGATCAGGCAGATAATGCAGACTATTCTGTTATCAAAGATACCAAATGAATAATCAGACAGAACTGCCATATGCATAAAGCCTAATGCCTTTGCAATATCTGCAGTCAAAGCTGCAATACTGACCAGTATCATGATGCTGGCCGTGTCAATTCCCGCCAGAAATCCGTTTTCAATGAGCGGCACAATGGCGATGCCAAAGCTTCCGCCATAGTGATAAGCTATCGCAGAAGCTCCCGGAAGCTCTCCTGCCCTTGCAGCTCCGACGCCACCGTAAGCCAGTATTGAAAACAAAATAATGGCAAAAGCATAAAAAACTATCGCCTTCTTATTCTCCAGATAATATTCTTTCACACATTCCCTGTAATTCATACTTTTCCCCTTAATACAATCAGCTCAACTCTGCCAGTGATAACGTCGCAACCACCTCAGTATTCTCCGTGAATGGAAACAGATCAAACGGGGTTATGGTATTCACCTTGTATTCTCCCGATGCGGTGAGTATTCCCAGATCCCTTTCAAGTGTGATCGGATTGCATGAAACATAAGAAATCCTTTCAGGCTTAAGCTTTAACAGGGTATTCAGGAATTTACTGTCCGAGCCCGCTCTGGAAGGATCCATCAGAACCACGTCAGCCATTCCTCCCTCTGCGTAGTAGTCCTCCATGAATTTCCCGGCATCATCATTATAAAAATCAATGTTTTCAACAGAATTGATCTTTGCATTTATCTTTGCATCTTTTACCGCATCGGAATTGAGTTCAACTCCGATAACCTTTCCTGCATCTGCAGCCGCAACGATACCGATCGTTCCCGTTCCGCAATAAGCGTCTATCACAGTGTCCTTTGGTGATATCCTCGCACCATCGATGGCTTTTCTGTATATCTTCTCAGCTATCACCGGATTGACCTGATAGAAGGAACGCGGGGATATCCTGAATCGTCTGCCGCAAAGCTCATCTTCGATGTAACCCTTTCCGTAAAGAACGTTTTCCCTGCTTCCCAGTATCATGGAATCGGTTCTGTCATTGATATTCTGAACTATCGTTGTTATTTCCGGATGTATCTTCAGCAGAGCCTTGACAAAGTTGTTTTTTGAAGGCATGACAGGTGAACGGGTAACGATTATAAGCATTATCTCTCCCGTCTGCTTCCCTACGCGCACCATAAGATAACGGATATTTCCATAGCCGTTCCGCTCATTATAAACCTTCATCTTAAACGAAGACAAAAGCTTCTGCGTGTCTACTATTACCCTGTCTGCCGCCAGATCTTCTATATAACACTTCTCCACAGGCACGATCTTATGTGTATGTTCGGAATAATTTCCACCCTCGATCGTTCCGTCAAATTTCTGCTTAAGTATGGCATTAACCTTACAGCGGTAATGATAAGGATTTTTCATTCCGACAACAGGATCAACATGCGCATATTTTCCAAGAAGCTTTATCATATTTCCAAGCTTCGTGGAAAGCTGTTCCTCGTAAGGCACATCGATATGCGAGCATGCACCGCAAAGCGAAAATACAGGGCAGCGTGACTTTGATCTCTTACGCTTTTCCTCACCCTTTAAGTTTCTTTTAGGTGCCCTGTTCATTCCAACCGTATCATTTTTCTTTTTAAATCTCTCTGCCAAATCCTATTCCATCCTTAGTAAAACTTTAAGATAATAATATCCTGTCATTGTCCAGTTCTTTTCCCGCTTCAACCTTGAACCGTTCAAGAAGTGTCTGAACTGTTTCCTTACTTCTTTCCTCACCGCTTATGTCGAGGATTATCTTTCCCCCGTTCATCATAAGGGTTCTGTTTCCCAGTTCCAATGCCTGATGCATATTATGGGTTATCATGAGGCAGGTTATATTTCTTTCGCTTACGATACTCTTCGTAAGTTCAAGCACTTTATCCGCAGTAGCCGGATCAAGCGCCGCCGTATGCTCATCAAGAAGAAGTATCTTCGGTGTGACCATCGTTGCCATAAGCAGCGTCAGAGCCTGTCTCTGACCACCCGAAAGCAGACCTACAGGAGCATTCATCCTGTTTTCAAGATCCATCTGAAGAAGTGAAAGATGCTCTCTGAAAAACTCCCTGTCTTTTTTTGAAATCCTTGAAAAAAGCCTAATCTTGCTTCCTGATGCACGAAGATACGCAAGTGAAAGGTTTTCCTCTATTGACATGTGCGGTGCCGTTCCCATTAACGGATCCTGAAAAAGATGACCTATAACACGGCTCCGTATGTATTCCTTCTTAAAAGTGATATCATCGCCGCCCAAAACTATACGTCCCTCATCAACATCAAACGCTCCGGTTATGGCATTAAAAAGCGTACTCTTTCCGGCTCCGTTCGTACCAACTATCGTTGCAAAGTCCCCGTCATCCATATGCAGGGATACATTTACCAGCGCCTTGCGCTCATTTATAGTTCCCGGAGCAAAAGTCTTGCTTATATTTTCTATGTCAAGCATTCCTGCGCACCTCCAACTGTCTTTTGTGTACCGCTATCCTGCTCTTGACATAAGGTGCCGAAATAGCAATCGTTACTATGATCGCACTTGTAAGCTTCAGCGCTTCCGCAGGAAGATTAAATCTCAATGCGATCGCCACTATAAGTCTGTAAAGGCATGAACCCATTACAACACCTATGGTCTTTTTCAGGATTCCGCCCTTCCTTACAAGTGTCTGTCCTATCATGAGTGATGCCAGTGCTATGGTAACCTGTCCGGTACCGAAATTGATATCGGCAGACTTCTGATACTGGGCTATAAGAGCTCCTGCAAGTGCTGTAAGTGAACCCGATACACACAGACCTACCGTAATGGTAAAATTCGGATTTATACTCGATGCCTTGACCATGCTCTCATTATCGCCGGTTGCCCTGATACTGAGTCCCAGCGTTGTATTCAAAAACCAGTTAAGTGCAGCACAGATAAGCAATGCGATTATAATCATCAGGATAAGCTTTGAGCCTTTATGAAACCATGCTGCCCCTGAAATTCCGTCGAAAAGTGAAAAAATCGTATCTTTTTTCACAACATTTAAATTGGACTTACGTCCCATAACCATAAAGTTAATGGTGTAAAGTCCGGTATTTACGATAATTCCCGCCAATATTGACTGTACACCGAGTTTGGTCTGCAGAAGCGCAGTCACAAAGCCCGAGATCACGCCTGCCGCCATAGCAGCTATCAGGGCAAGAACAGGATCTCCCGAGATCGTAACGAGTGCACCGACCGCACAGCCCAGTGTAAAGCAGCCGTCTGTTGAAAGATCAGCTATATTCAAGAGTGAAAATGATATAAAGAGAGCGAGCGCCACAAGTGCATAAATGGCGCCCAGCTCAAAAGATGTAATTATTATTGATGACATTGTTATTCAAAATTCTCCGCTGTTGTTACTTCTTTTACTTCCTCGCATTTATCCGAGATAGCGCTGTAATCTATCGAAAGAGATGCTGCTGTCTCGGTGTTCACGGTTGCGATACCGTTGTCAAGCTTCTCTACTGCTGTCGATGCAGGATCTTTTCCGTTAACAAGGATATCAGCAGCCATATCTGCCGTTACCTTACCAAGCTCCTCATAATTAACACCATAACCCAGGAATGCACCGTTAAGGGCAAATGAATCGGCTCCGCAGTAATGAGGGATACCTGCTTCAATGAATTTCTCATAGATTGAAAGTTCAGCAGTCATGATAGTATTGTCTGTAGGTGTAAATACTGCCTCAACCTTCTCTGCTGCAAGTGCATCAGCCGCCTGAATAACCTCATCATTATTTGTTCCTGTCTTTTCAACATACTCGATGCCGTTCTTATCACAGAATTCCTTAGCCTCAGCTATAGGAGTTGTGGATGCATCTTCACTGTTATTGTAAAGAAGACCGATCTTCTTTATATCAGGATTAACAGTTTTGATAAGGTTCATTACAGCCTCGGTATTAAGACCGTCCGAAGTACCTGTTATATTTGAACCCGGAGCATCAAGTGACTCAACAAGACCTGCAGTGATAGGATCGGAAACAGCTGAAAATACAACCGGTATCTTGTTTTCCTCTGTTGCAGTCTGCATGATAAGTGCTGTCGGTGTAGCTATCGGAATGATAACATCAACCTTATCAGCGATAAGATCAGCAGCGATCTGATTCAATACTGTAGCATCCGCCTGACCGTTTGATGTGTAGTCGGCATAATCAAAAGTCACACCGAGTTCAGTACCTTTTGCATCAAGTTCTTTCTCGATGGCTTTTTCAATCTGATTTAAGGAAGCATCATCAACATACTGAACTATACCAACCTTAAATGTCTTTCCTGATGCAGCAGAATCATTAGCTTCACCGGAAGCTTCAGATGCTGTCGTTTCCTGCGATGCAGCTGCTTCAGTCGCTGCTGTCGTAGCCTTAGTCTCTCCTGTACTGCCGCATCCGGATGCAGTTACAGCAAGGGCTGTCACAACTGCTGCCGCAATGAGTTTCCTAATAATACTTCTTTTCATAATCACCCTCCTCTATTCTTTCTTCTTTGTTTAAACAGCTATAGATATTTTACGCTTTAAGCCTGTAAAGTGCAAGGAAAAAAGGCATTGACTAAATAAGAAATTGGATTTATAATCATTATATCATTTGAACATTCATTCAATTGTTCATAAAAATAATTTATCAGACCAAAGGAGTTAAAAGCTATGAAAAAAACTTATAAAATCGAAGTTGACTGTGCTAACTGTGCCGCAAAAATGGAGGATGCAGCAAAAAAGACACCCGGTATTAAAGATGCTGTTGTTAATTTCATGGCATTAAAGATGAAAGTGGAGTTTGAAGAAGGTGCTGATATTCCTGCTGTAATGGAAACTGTCAGAACAACCTGCAAAGGCATAGATGATGACTTTGAAATCTATCTTTAAGCGATTTGTTTTTTTGATATAAGGTAATTCAGACATGAATAAAAAACAGAAAAAGACTTTAATGAGAATTATCCTTTCGGCAATGATAATGATTATACTTCATTTCATTCCGATTACTGGGCTGCCCCGATTTGCAGCTTACCTTCTGCCTTACCTGATCGTTGGTTATGATGTACTGATCAAAGCATGGAAAGGTATAATCAAAGGTCACGGGATGGACGAATGTTTCCTTATGGCCGTTGCAACTATCGGTGCTATCGTCCTTGCCGTTATTTCAAGCGGTGACTATACGGAAGCCGTTGCTGTTATGCTCTTCTACCAGATCGGTGAACTCTTTCAGGCATATGCGGTTAATAAAAGCCGCAAGAGCATATCCGATCTCATGGATATCCGTCCGGACTATGCCAATATGGAAATTGACGGAGAACTGAAAAAAGTTGATCCATACGAGGTTGAGGTCGGCAGCACGATAGTTATTCTTCCCGGTGAAAAGGTTCCTCTTGACGGAATCGTTTCAGACGGTAATTCCACATTAAACACCGCTGCACTTACAGGTGAAAGCATTCCGAGAGAAGTATCCGAAGGTGATGAGATCATCAGCGGCTCCATAAACCTTAATAAAATCCTGAAAGTCACTACAACAAAAGAATTTGATGAATCAACAGCTTCAAAGATCATAGAACTTGTTGAAGACTCCGGTTCAAGAAAGTCCAATTACGAGGCATTCATAACAAAATTTGCGAGGATCTATACCCCAGCTGTCGTATACAGCGCAATAGCTCTCGCCCTGTTACCTCCGCTCTTTCAGACGTTTTTTATGGGCATTCCCGGAGAATGGGCCGGCTTTTTATACAGAGCCCTGACTTTCCTT
>CAJORC010000019.1 GCA_905236615.1 uncultured Lachnospiraceae bacterium | reverse complement strand
TGGCTCTTGCCTCTTCTCTTACAGGATTTGAATTTGCATCCGGGATACCGGGAACCGTTGGCGGAGCAATGGTTATGAATGCCGGAGCTTACGGCGGTGAGATGAAGGATATAGTCGAGTCTGTGGATACCATAACTGAAGACGGCGATGAGCTGACTCTTTCAAACGATGAAATGAAATTTGCTTATAGAAAGAGCATTTTAAGGCGGGCTAAACTCGTTGTTACCGGTGTTACTTTCCGATTGGAAAAGGGAGAGCAGTCAGCTATTCTTTCAAAAATGGAAGAACTTAAGGCCAGCAGGCTGAAAAAACAGCCTCTTGAGTATCCGAGTGCCGGTTCGACTTTCAGGAGACCGGAGGGCTATTTTGCGGGCAAACTCATTATGGATGCCGGACTTTCCGGCTATACCATAGGCGGAGCGCAGGTTTCTCCGAAACACTGTGGATTTGTCGTGAATATAGGAAATGCCTGTGCAGCCGATATAATGGATCTGATAATCGAAATACAGGAAAAAGTGGGTAAGCGCTTTAACGTTAAGCTCGAACCCGAAATCTGCATCATAGGGGATTTTTAAGAATGAAATTGGTAATTGTTACCGGTATGAGCGGAGCAGGAAAAAGTACATCATTAAAAATGTTGGAGGATTTGGGATATTACTGTGTAGATAACCTTCCGGTAATGCTCATATCCAAATTTGCCGAGCTTGCTTTTGCACCTAACAGTGAATTATCAAAGGTGGCTGTCGGTATTGATGTGCGAACCGGCTTAAATAATATCAAAGAAGCCCTGAAGGCACTTACGGAACAGGGAAATGATTATGACATTCTTTTCCTTGATGCAGAGGATGACGTGCTTGTAAAGAGGTTCAAGGAGACAAGAAGGGCACATCCCCTTACGGCTCACGGCAGGATAGAGGAGGGCATTGTCAGGGAACGTGAAATGCTCAAATGGCTGAAAAAGCACGCAACCTATATCATCGATACCAGCCATATGCTTACAAGAGAGCTTAAGGCTGAGATAGGTGATATTTATTCCAAGAACAAAAATTACGAGAACCTTTTTATTACGGTTCTGTCATTCGGCTATAAATACGGAATACCAAATGATGCGGATCTTGTATTTGATGTGCGTTTCCTTCCGAATCCTTACTATATTGATGAGCTGAAGACACATACGGGAAATGATAAGGAAGTGCAGGATTATGTACTTCAGTTTGCGGAAGCGCATACTTTCCTTGACAAGCTCGAAGATATGATAAGATTTTTGATCCCTAACTATGTAATAGAAGGAAAGAATCAGCTTGTAATAGCAATAGGATGTACAGGCGGCAAGCACAGGAGTGTTACCCTTGCCAATAAGCTTTACGAGAGGCTTTCCCGTGAACCGAATTTCGGCATAAAGATAGAGCACAGGGATATTTACAAGGACTCTCTCAGAAGGTAGTATTTAATGTCTTTTTCAACAGATGTAAAAAAAGAAATATCAATGAATATTCCGACAGCGAGGCACTGCCAGATTGCAGAACTGGCAGCGCTTTTTGAATTTGGAGGAAAATTTATTCCGGCGGAAAAACGCATGGAATTTCAGACTGAAAATTCTCTGGCTGCGAAATTGTACTTTACATTACTGCAAAAATTATGTAAAATACGTTGTGACGTTCGTGTAATACGAGCACATGATAATGTTTATTTTCTGAATATCTATGATGACGATGCAGAGAAGGCTGCAAAGATGCTGAAGCTCACTGAAAGCAGGGACAGCGTCAATTCACTTCTTGTAGAAAAGACGTGCTGCAGACGCTTTTTTGTAAGCGGAGCTTTTCTTGCGGCAGGGTCGGTTAACAATCCTGCCAAATCTTATCATCTGGAAATCGTATGCAGTTCTGAAAACCAGGCCAACAGGCTTATGAACCTTATAAATGCGTTCGGAGTGGAAAGCCGGATCGTTATAAGGAAGAAATATTTTGTGGTATATTTAAAGGACGGCAGCCAGATAATAGACATGCTTAATGTCATGGAAGCGCATCAGTCTTTGATGAGTATGGAGAATACCCGTATCGTCAAGGAAATGAGAAACGCGGTAAACAGACGTGTCAATTGTGAGACTGCTAATATTACTAAAACTGTTAATGCGGCAGTCAAGCAGGTAAATGACATAGAATTTATTAAAGCTTCCGGAGCTTT
>CAJORC010000018.1 GCA_905236615.1 uncultured Lachnospiraceae bacterium | reverse complement strand
TGGTTTCCCGACAATTTGTGCTTGAGGAGAAGCCTCATGCCATTATCAATATCGTGGATGCAACCAATATTGAGAGAAATTTGTATCTGACCATGCAGCTTTTGGAAATGGATATGCCCATGGTCGTGGCATTGAATATGATGGACGAGCTGACTGCAAACGGCGGCGCAGTGGATGTCAACAAAATGGAAGAATTACTGGGAGTTCCGGTAGTTCCTATCTCTGCATCCAAGAATCAGGGGATTGAAGAATTGATCAGCCATGCGATTCATGTGGCCCGTTTTCAGGAGTCGCCGAAACGACAGGATTTCTGTGATGAAAACGAAAGCGGCGGTGCCGTTCACAGAAGTATTCATGCAGTTTCCCATCTTATAGGCGATCATGCGAAGGATAATCATATCCCGGTAAGATTTGCAGCCGGCAAGGTCATAGAAGGTGACCCGATGCTCACCGAGAACCTGAAGATCGACGTAAACGAAAAAGAGACCATAGAGCATATCGTACTCCAGATGGAAAAGGAGCGCGGGCTTGACAGAAGTGCAGCTATGGCAGACATGAGATTTGCCTATATAAAAAAGGTCTGCGATGCATCAGTTAAGAAGCCGACAGAAAGTAAGGAAAGAATAAGAAGTGAGAGGATTGACCGGGTACTGACCGGAAAATATACGGCAATCCTGCTTTTCATCATAATCATGGGACTGGTCTTCCATCTTACCTTTAACGTTATAGGCGCATGGCTTCAGGGAATACTTGAAAACGGGGTCGGCATCCTGTCAGGAATAGTTGACAGCGCGCTGACTGAAGCAAATGTAAACGAAGCCCTGCACGGACTCATTATCGAAGGAATCTTCGAAGGCGTGGGAAGCGTACTCAGTTTCCTGCCCATCATTGTAACACTTTTCTTCTTCCTCTCCATGCTGGAAGACAGTGGATATATTGCAAGAGTCGCCTTTGTTATGGATAAGATGCTCCGAAAGATCGGACTTTCCGGAAGAAGTATCGTACCGATGCTTATAGGATTTGGCTGTACCGTTCCTGCCGTTATGGCAACAAGGACGCTCCCAAGTGAGCGCGACCGAAGGATGACGATACTTCTGACACCCTTTATGAGCTGTACTGCAAAGCTTCCGATATATGCCTTCTTCGTAAACGCCTTTTTCCCGAAGCACGGCGGTCTGATAATGACGCTTCTCTATCTTCTGGGAATAATCACAGGCATAATCGTCGCTATCCTCTATAGGGCAACGATGTTCAAGGGTGAGGCAGTTCCCTTTGTAATGGAGCTTCCGAATTACAGGATACCGGGCTTTAAGAATGTAACCCAGCTTCTCTGGGAGAAGGCTAAGGACTTCCTGCAGAGAGCTTTCTCGATAATTCTTCTCGCCACAATAATCGTCTGGCTCATGAAGAGTTTTGACCTGCAGCTTAACCGTGTAACAGATTCAAAAGACAGCATCCTTGCGATGATCTCGGGACTGCTCGTACCGATTATGAAACCTGTAGGTTTAGGTGACTGGCGTATCTGCACGTCACTTATCTCCGGCTTCATGGCAAAGGAAAGCGTGGTATCGACTATGGAGATACTTTTCGCCAATAACGTAGCCGGCATAGTTTCACCTCTTACCGCAGCATCATTGCTTGTATTTTCGCTTCTCTACACGCCCTGCGTAGCTGCTATCGCATCAATCAGGCGAGAGCTCGGTGTCAAATGGGCCGTCTGCGTTGTAATATGGCAGTGCATGGTTGCGTGGTTCGCAGCATTAATTGTCAGAATGATCGGAATGATGATATAAATTTAGGGGATCCTGAGATCCCCTTTTCTTTTTGCATTATTCAGTTCCATAATTCATCGGTATAAAAACCATAAACACCATCTGCCTTTAGCTTTTCAGCCTGTTCAGCATCATTTATCGTATGGACATATGCCATCAGGCGATTTTTCAGAAGCTTATTCTTAAAGACACCCGATCCAACAAGATCTAATTCTCTGTCCTCATCCATTGTTATAACCTTTATACCGTTCCTGACTGCAAAATCAATTTCTTTTTCTGCATCAAAATCAGCCTTATCATTAAAATGATACAATGTGTAGATCACGGACTTCCACTGATAAATATCATTAATGGTCGCAAGCATCTCTTCATCATATATCTGAGGAATAAAGCGTTCCAGCATATCCGGACAGTTCCCGCTGATCGTATCATAGATCATACGATATTCAGTCTCCAGCTTTTCTTTTTCCTCACTGTCATATTTTCCGTCAAGCACGATATACACATCAGGATAATCTTTAAGCAGCTTTGCAAAATCTTCAAAAGACAGCGATGTATAACTGCCATATATCTTATGACTCATAAACTCTTCATAACTCAAAGGCTTCTTGTTTTCGGATTTGTCTCTGACTATTCCAAGAAGTTTTTTTAAGTCTCTGTTTTTCCAGCCATGTATCATTACAAGTTTATCATCACTTGTAAATTCAATGTCAATCTCGAAAACCCGATAACCCTTTTTATAGTTTTCCAGAAAAGCTTCCTTTGAATTAGTATAAGCATAATCATCGATCTTGCCGAGTGCATGACAAATGTATCTGCCCTGCTTCGTCCAATCATAACTGTATCCGGAATCATCTGCAGCACAGCCTGTCAGCAGAATAACAGCCAGCAACGCAGCGATCCGGATCAAGAATAGTTTTGTTAATCTCATTTATAGTCATCCTTATCATCAAACATTTGATAATACTGCATTGCGGAATATTCTGACAGATCTCCCACAACATCTTCCGTCGAGAAAGAATTGCCCTCTGCATCAACCGTGCGTATTGCACTGATCACAGGATACTTCTTAGAATAATCATCTGTGAACTGTCTGTATCTGTTGAGAGGTATCCCGGCATCTTTAAGCACGAGATTGCCAAGATAATTTGCAGACATCTCTATACCTGTCTTCTCCTCTATGTCATAATTAGCCCATATAACGAACGGAACCCTGTAATTATTGAAGGTCTCCTCCTGAGACATATTTTTCTGGTCAATGCCGTTTCTGTCCCAGAGTATCGTCAAGGTATTGTTTGTCGGCTGATGATCTCCGAAGAAAACGATCAGAGTAGGTCTTTCAACATTTTTATAGTGTTCAATAAAACTCTCAAAGTCAGAATCCGAAAGCTTAATAAGATTCAGGTAATTATTAAGTCTGATCGAATACTTTTCGTCATCCTCCGTATCTTCAGCTCTTATCGTCCAAGGCAGATTATCATATTTATCTTCATATCCGCAATGGTTCTGCATCGTGATGTTAAACGAGAATACGGGGCCGTTTTCAGAACGTTTATCCACCTCTTTTATAATCTGGTTGAAATGAGATTTATCGGAAACGTAATCCCTTACATATTCTATATCCGAAAGCTGGTCAAAATATCCATCAAGGAAATACATTTCATCAAATCCGAGTTTTGGATAAACACTGGTTCTGTTCCATCCTGAAGAATCATACGGATGCATGACCAAGGAGCTGTATCCCAGTGATTTCAGATAGCTTACAATTGTATCGTTTTTTCTTTGTATAAACTGCTGGTAGGCTATACTGGACTGAGGCAGGAATGCCATTGAATCACCTGTAAGAAATTCAAACTCAGAGTTAGCCGTACCACCGCCCAAAACCGACATATTCAGATAGCCTGTCTGTGTGTTTTCAGCCCCCTTCTGCAATGAATGAACAAAGGGCATATAATCTTCATTTGTAGCAATTTCACCATTGACAGCCGGATCAGCGAATGTTTCATCCATTATGACAATTATGTCAGGTGTCATATCCGATGAAACAGTATCGGGCTCGATAGCATCAAGTATCTTTTTCTGCTCGGACGCCTTATAACCATCAACCTTTTCAACCGTCAGATATTTAAGCTGATATAAAAAGCCAAGATAAGGCCCGTTCTTGTATATAAGCCCTGCAGGGTCAAACTGGCGGCGGGATATATTCAAGATATCTACAGCCGTATCGGTCTGTACAAACTTTGCAAACGAGACGATTCCTACCGCAGCTACTATCGCAAGAACGATCTGATATCTTATCTTTTTGATAAATTTACCAAAATCAAGTTCACAGAATCCTTCTATAATAAAAAGCACTATAAAAAGTACTGTCGCAACTACCATACGTTTCGTGGGGACGTAGCTGAAATTTCCGGCCACTCCCAATGCAGTCCCCGCCGAGTAAAGATCCCACGGTAATATATACGCTCCTCTGAATTCATATACATATCCGTTAATTATACTCCAGACCCATACAAACACCGTCAGTATCCTTGATGAAATCTTAACCTTTTTTATTAAAGCAGATACAAACAGTAATACAAGGAAGAGGAAAACTATATTCATGAACTGCTTCCTCTGATTGAGCAGACTTCGTATCCTTGTAAGTGTATTCAGACTCAAATAAAACAATGCTACCGGGATCATCAGAAAAATAATCCAATCCTTGATCTGTTTTATTCTTTCTTTCATAAATAATTTCCTTTCAAACTGGTCAAATCAATATCCGTCAAAAAATATTAGCACCTATCAAATTTCATGTCAAATACGAAAACATCAGACTAAGTCACTTGTATTTCACCACTGCCTCGATATATTCCTCAGTGACAAGAGTTGTTTCCGAGAGCTCTTCTCCTGTCTCAGAGTTCACCCATATTGCTGTCTTACCGTCTTTCTGCTTAATATCGGGCAATTCTCCCAGAGCCGAGCCCGACACATATCCGTAATAGGGATCCCTGTTTGCAAAATCACCCACAAAATGCACTGTACAGAGTTTTTCACCCTTCTTAAAGATTCTGTCAAAGAGCTCTTTTCTCAGCTTTACGAACTCTCCTATCTTCTCTATTTCTTCCGCAGTTGATTCAGGCGTCGAAGTCCAGCGCATCATATCCATCCTGTCATCTATACCGGAGTATTCGTTATTTTTCCAGCCTTCATTTGCAATATATTCACTGAGTACAGGCTCCATCAGCTCTTTATACTCTTTATAAACCATTTCCCTGAAATCACTGCAGTTCATGAACAGGTTATAAAAGAGTCTTGTCCCATTGCCATGATTCGTAAGATAAGTAAGTCTCGTCTTGTCATCCTTTTCTCCCGGAAGAAGGTATCCTAAAGACTTATCATAATCCCATGGCGGTCCGGCATAAAGATACGGGTCTTTCTTATCGGAATTCTTGTAAAAAAATGAACTCGTTGCACCCGATGCCTCATTATCGACAAATTCTTCAAGCAGATATTTATCCGCAAAGCTTTTCAGGTCGATAAGCTCTGCCACATTTCCCCCTGTCTTCGCCCTTTTCTCTATCTCATCCATGAGACCGGCTATATATTCGACCTCCTTAACAGATGCAATTTCAGGGCTCCTTACACAGTATTTTTCCCCTGAAGCAGTAGTAAATCTGGACGGTGATGCATCATAGCGTTCCAGATAATTCTTCTCTATCAGATAGCCTCCGCTGATATCCTCAGGATTCCTGTCGAGCTTGAATCCGACTCTTTCCCCGCTTCCATCCTCATTTACCACAGCTTTCGGGTATGATGAAGCTGCCCTTGAATTTAGTTTCTCGTTCTTATAATCAAGGTCTTCCAGATCAACACTTCCCGAAGACAGCTGTATTTTTTCCGATAATTCGTAAAGTCCGTTGTAATTACCGTTAAGATAAAGATCAACATACTTAGAAGACGTTGTCCCATTAAGGCCCATTGCCCGGGCAAAACCGTTTGCAGTCTTATTTCTTATATTGGTTTTATCCAGACAGTTTGCAAGCAGAACCCATATCCTCGAACTCTTTAATCCAAAAAGAGAAATATTCTCATTAAGCTTAAATCTGTAAGGCTTCTTGTCAAGATCCCAGCTTGTATTTCCACGTCCCTTGAAGCTTTCCAGATCGCCTCGGTATTCTAATTCCCCGTCTTCTCCAAAAAGACTTATGCTCCCTCTTTCGTCGTTCGCCTTATCTGAGTTTATGGCTTCCATAGTACCCGATTCGGTCTCTACAAATAATGAGGCAACATTTTCAGACTTCATATACTGGAATATCCGCCTTTCGATCTCATTCCCGTCCTTGTCGCAGAATTCCATATAATAACTTTCAAACGGCTCAATTCCCTCAGCCAGACTTTTCCCGTTTTCCTGACTGTATTTATTTCCGTTGATATCTTCAAATATTATTTTCTCGCAGCCTGTAAATTCTACCGATGACCTGTTTCTGTCAGTATTTGACGGTAAAAAAAGATACCATGTATCAGAACTGTGATTTTCATCATAATAAAGCCTTACATAATTCCCGCTTCCGTTTATGTTCACGCAAAAGCTTTCCGGCAGAGAAAGAAATGTCCCTTTTTCAGCAGTTGCTGTTTTCAGCGTGAATACAGCTATACCTATCAGAATAAACAGGGTAACTACTAGCAGAAAGTTTTTCTTTAACGTCTTCATCAGCTGATAAGCTCCTCTATAAAGTCATAATGCACCTATTATAACATCATTTTGTTAACAAGTATAATAACTTGCCATTTGACCGTAATAATGATATATTTTTAACAAAGCGTTTTCACGCAAAACGAGTTTTATATTATAATTCAGGAGGCAATAATGGGCAAGCATTTTGAAAACCTGATAGCTCAGGTAAAAAAGTATCCTATGAAAAAGCTCTCAGTTGCTGCTGCAGCAGACTCAAATGTTCTTTCAGCAGTAAAAGAAGCTAAAGAGAGAGGTATCGCAGACGCAGTTCTTTTCGGTGACGAGGCAAAGATCAAAGAGGTCGCTGCAGAACTCGGAATGGACGTATCACAGTTTGAGATCCGCAATTACACAGATCCGATAGAAGCCGCTCACGAGGCTGTAAAACTGGTACACGACGGCGGTGCTGAGATGTACATGAAGGGTCTTCTTTCCACAAAAGACTTCTTAAAGAGCATCCTCGATAAAGAAGTAGGCTTAAGAACAGAGAAAAAGCTTTCTCACGTATGTGTATTCGAAATAAAAGGCATCGACAGGCTTCTTTTCCTCACTGATGTCGCATTTCTTCCTTATCCCACACTTGAAGACAAGGTAGATATCATCGCCAATACCGTTGAAGTTGCAAATGCCTGCGGTATCGATATGCCAAAGGTTGCTCCGCTTGCTGCAGTAGAAGTAGTTAATCCCAAGATGCCTGCAACAGTTGAAGCTGCAGAACTCGTAAAAATGAACGAGGAAGGCAAGATCAAGGGCTGCATCGTTGACGGACCTCTTTCAGTAGATATGGCACTTTCACATGAAGCATGTGTTCATAAAAATGCCCTTGACAGAAAGATCACCGGCGATGCCGATATCTTCCTTTTCCCTGATATCCATGCAGGAAATATAGCTTACAAGTTCATCGTTCACACGACAGAATTCCTTAACGGCTGCATCCTTACCGGTACAAGTGCTCCCGCTATCCTCACATCACGTTCAGACAGTACAGAGACAAAGCTCAACTCTATCGCTCTTGCCTCAGTTGTTGCAGAACACCTTAAAAATAAATAATCTAGGAGGCTAAAAGAATGTCTATTAAATCACTTATCATTAATCCGGGATCAACTTCTACAAAAATCGCGGTTTTCGAAGATGAGACAATGCTTTTTGACAAGACTCTCCGCCATACCAACGAAGAGATTGCTCAGTTCGACCATATAATCGACCAGATGGATTTCAGAAAGAATATCATTCTTGACTTCCTTAAGGAGCAGAATTTCGACCTTAAATCCCTCAATGTCTGCGTAGGACGAGGCGGACTCGTTAAGCCTATTCCGGGTGGTACTTACACTGTTAACGAAGCTCTTGCAGATGCTCTGAAGCAGGGTGTTCAGGGTGAGCATGCTTCAAACCTCGGCGGTCTCCTTGCCCGTGAGATAGGCGATCCTCTCGGAATCCCTTCATACATCGTTGACCCCGTTGTTGTTGATGAGATGCAGGACGTTGCGAGAATTTCCGGATGTCCGGAAATCCCGAGAACAGCTATAGGTCATCCCTTAAACCAGAAAGCAATGGGACGTAAGTACGCCAAAGAGATCGGCAAAAAATACGAAGACCTTAATCTTGTCATCGTTCACATGGGCGGCGGTGTTTCCTGTGCAGCTCACGATCACGGCAAAATGATAGATATATTCAATGCCCTTGACGGAGACGGTGCATTTTCTCCTGAGAGAGCCGGCGGCGTTCCGGTCGGCGGACTCATCAAGCTCTGCTTCTCAGGTAAATACTCCGAGGCACAGGTAAGAAAGATGTTTGTCGGAGAAGGCGGCTTAAATGCATACCTTCACAACAACAGCATGCAGGAATGCGAAAAGATGATGAACGACGGCGACAAGAAAGCTGAAACCGTTGTTAACGCTTTCATTTACCAGATAGCAAAGAATATCGGTTCAATGGCAACAGTTCTTAAGGGCAAGGTTGACCAGATCATCCTTACCGGCGGAATCGCTTATGAAAGCTACATCACAGACGGAATAAAAGAAAGAGTTGAATTTATAGCTCCCGTTACCGTTTACAAGGGAGAAGACGAACTCCTTGCTCTTGCACAGGGCGGTCTTCGTGTTCTTAACGGCGAAGAGGAAGCTAAGATCTACGAATAATCTTTATTTAAGAAGATAAAACTACGGCAGACCATTTGAATAGCGGTCTGCCGTTTTTATTATCCCTCTATGGAGCTGTTCAAATATACAAAAGTGCCCTGTTTCGAGCCGGAGGGCACACTCCATTTCGAAACAGGGCACCACGCCGAGGGGGTCTCCTCAGCGGCATAGGCACAAAGCCCATACATTTCGATATTATACTACAATCTAATATTCAAGACAAGTCTATTGTCTTACGCTTCTTTTGCTTCGTTTGCAGCGATGATCTTCTTTGTAAGCTCCGGAACAACCTTGTTAAGGTCTCCAACTACACCGTAGTCTGCAACTTCAAAGATCGGAGCATTCTCATCCTTGTTGATAGCAATGATGATGTCTGACTCTTCCATACCTGCAACGTGCTGAATAGCACCTGAAATACCGATTGCGAAATAAACATGAGGTCTTACAGTCTTACCTGTCTGACCAACCTGCATTTCCTTCGGCTTCCAGCCTGAATCTACAACAGCTCTTGAGCAGGAAACTGTTCCGTGAACTGCCTCAGCAAGATCTTCAAGAAGCTTGAAGTTCTCGGGTGAACCAACTCCACGTCCGCCTGATACAAGGATCTTTGCAGCAGAGATATCAGCAACAGTTGAAACTTCCTTAACGATCTTCTCGATAGTTACATACTTGTCATCTGCTGTGAATCCGGGATTGTAATCAACAACCTCTGCCTTTGCACCCTTGTTGGGAGTGATCTTCTGCATAACGCCGGGACGTACTGTAGCCATCTGAGGACGGTGCTCGGGACATGCGATTGTTGCGATTGTATTTCCGCCGAATGCAGGACGTGTCATAAGAAGCTGCTTGTGAAGCTGCTCGTCCTCATGTCCCGGTACGGGCTGAAGCGGGAAATCACCGATATCAAGCTTTGTGCAGTCTGCTGTAAGACCTGTGTGAACACGAGCTGATACGCGTGGACCTAAATCACGTCCGATAGCAGTTGCGCCAACAAGCATGATTTCCGGCTTGAACTCATTTATAACAGAGGTAAGAGCATGTGCATAAGGCTCTGTCCTGTAGTCCTTAAGCTCAGGATCATCAACAACGATAACCCTGTCTGCGCCGTACTCCGCAAGCTCATCAGCAAGACTCTTGATGCCTGAGCCAATGAGTACTGCGGTTACTGTCTTTGTATCGATATCATTGCTGAGCTCTCTTGCCTTGCCGAGCAATTCAAGAGCAATCTGGCTTAATTTGCCGTCTACCTGCTGAGCAAAGATAAATACACCCTTATATTCTTCTAAACTCATTTCGTATTATCCTCCAAAAATTATAGTCTATAAAGTTATTAAATGATGTTGGTGTCAAAAGTGATGTCAGGGATTGTTCCGTGCCTCGCACTCCCACAATCCCACCCAATATTCGTGTTTTCGTGGGGATAATCCCCACTTCACACTCATATTGGGGCGGGTCATAAAGTCATTCAC
>CAJORC010000017.1 GCA_905236615.1 uncultured Lachnospiraceae bacterium | reverse complement strand
TGAAGCAGCATCATTCATTTTTAGCGGCAGCTGGATATAGGTCATTGCCATATTCATTCCATTCATAAAATCAATATTTTCCTTAAGGTTCTGCATTCCCTGTGCAAGTGTTGTGTCACCTCTGCCTGTCGCCTTCAGAAGATTTATCGCCTCTTCAGCCTCTTCTGCGATCCTTTGATAATACTGTCTTACCTTATCCTGGTTTGAAACATTCTCCGGCTCTAAAAGAAACTGCTTTACTATCTCATTATGCACCAGATGCTGATATGGCTCAGAACCTATCATTTCCTTTAACGCGTTAAGAGTCTGTTCTCCTTTGAAATTAGACGCATTACCCCCATTCATCGACGCGTGGATAATATCCAGCAGCTGTTTTGACGATATCTGTCCGGCTGCTATCTTCTGTGTCAGTTCTTCGGGATAACCCGCTTTATTCATAAGTTCGGCGAAATTTTTTGCACCATCGGAACCCATGAGCAGCAATATATTATCCGTCACATGACCGGGCAGACTCAGATTGCTATCCGGCTTCACATTTACAGGATTTTCCTGTACAGCGCTTTCATTATTTTTTAAGGTTTCAGCCGTTTCACCGTTCTGCTGTAGTTCCTGAGGATTCTCTTTTATAGCTGCAGTGTTGTTTTCCTCAGCCCCGGCAGCCAGTTCGGGCGCTAAAGTATTCCGTCCATCTCCGATATTTTCAGCGGTTTCTGCGTTCAGCGCACCTTCCGCATTTAAGACTGGCTTTCCTTCTGACTCTATCAGATTTATAAGCTTCGAGCTGTCACCATTCATTGCTTCATTCACAGCCTGCATCAATTTTGCATCCGGCTGTTCATTGAAAACATCCAGAACCGCTCTGTTCATTGATACAGACTCCGAGCTCAGTTCACTAAAGCCTTTTGCGAGATTATCAACACCATCGGCTATTTTATATTGTCCTTCTTTATAAGCCTCAAACTGCTGCACATTTTCTTCAGTTAGCGGGATCCCCAGCTGGGTCATCTGGACAATTGATGCCGGATTTGCTGAAGGATATGCCGACGCGGTCGATGCCATTCCCTGAAGGGCATTAGTGTCAATAGGAAGACCTCTCTCCATCATGGCATTAACCATATCAACATTTCCTGCCGTAACTGGAAGATCGGCAGCCATAAGAGCTTTTGCGGCAGCCGAATTATTATCTAAATTTTCATATAAAGGGGTAAGGGTCAGCGATGAAGATGTAGCTCCTTTAACCTGAAAGGACATAATCTGACCCTGATTTAACAAAAGATTTGATGAAAGCTTTGCATTTAGTGTTCTGTTATTTGCAAGAAGAATTGCGACCGAACCGTCATCATTCATTCCGCTTATCTGACCTGTAAATATATCTCCGGCTTTAAGCGACGACAGATCTCCGGAGCTTACAAGCGCTGCCGGTGACGAAGAGCTTTCGCTTATAACCTGTCTTTCACCACTTATCTGATTGCCGGTCTGATATATTCCGGTATTGGCATTTATCGTAATATTCATTTTCGCTCCAAAATCCCCTTAAGGAAGGACATTCTATGTATCGGCGTTACACCCATTTCCTTAATAGCTGCAATATGTTCTGCCGTACCATACCCCTTATTTCTTTCGAAGCCATATCCCGGATATTCTTCAGCGTATTCAGCCATAAGCGCATCTCTTGCCACTTTAGCAACTATGCTCGCAGCTGCTATTGTTGCACTTTTAGCATCGCCCTTTATTATCGGAACCTGTTTTATATCCACAAGAGGAATTGTAACAGCATCGTTTAATAATATATCGGGTTTTATTTCCAATTTCTTAATAGCTTGACGCATGGCTTCGTAAGTAGCCTGAAGGATATTTATCTCATCAATACGCCTGTTATCTGCTACTCCAATAGCCCATGCGACCGCTTTTTCTTTTATTTCGGCGGATAAAGCCTCTCTCTTTTTTTCGGAAAGCTTCTTTGAATCGTTTATGTAAAGAATATCACAGTCTTTCGGCAAGATTACTGCTGCCGCATAAACAGGCCCCGCCAAAGGTCCTCTTCCAACTTCATCTATCCCGCAGATTGCAAGATTTTCCCCACATTCTCTCTCATAGGAAAACATGGCATACATCCGCTCTTTTTCGGCTTCAAGTTTCAGCCTTCTCTTTTCTTCACGTTCTTCTTTTTTAGTCAACTGCCTTATTTCCCTTCGATCATTTTACCCCGCCGAATGTATTCAGCGGCCATATTCTGAGCACAACCTTGCCTATAATGTCTTTCTTTTTGACGTTACCGACCTGCGATGTTCTCGAGTCCAGACTTGCGTTCCTGTTATCACCAAGAACAAAATATTCATCCGTACCCAGCACAAGTGAATTTGAAGCTCGGCCACCGTCATTTATCGTTTCTTTCCCGAAATGCTCTATCAGCATAATGTCATCGATATATATCGAACCATTCTCGATCTTTACCGTTTCTCCGGGCATTCCTATAATTCTCTTAATATAATAAACATCATGCGAATTGCCATACGGAAAGACCACAATATCAAATCTCTTATATTTTCCACTGAATGAATCCAGCTTACTTACGATAAGATTGTCTCCATTTCTCAATGTATTCATCATTGAGTCCCCATCAACGATCGCCCTCTGAAATACAAAGGTCTTCACGATTCCCGTGAGCAGGAGTACAAGCAGTATGTATAAGCTGAACCTTATTACCTTCTTCAAAACCCCCTCCTGATATCCGTTACCTTAGAACGGCTCCTCTAATGAAATATGCCCTATCTTTCCGCTTCTGAAATCATCTATTATGAATTTCAAAGCCTTTTCGGTATCTGCTATACCTCCGCTCTTCAATGCATTTCTGCCTTTAGCCACAGCTTCAAGTGCCTCAACAAAACTCATTTCCGGTGTTATCGAATATTTCTCATCAAGAAGCTGCGGATGCTTTTCCTGCATAAGCTTAATAAAGCGTTCTGTCATTTCATCGGTATTTATAATATCATCGTTCATCGAACCGATCATTGCAAGACAAAATCCGGCATAATCATCATCTATCTTAGGCCAGAGAATTCCGGGTGTATCAAGAAGTTCAAGCGTCTTTGACATTCTGATCCACTGCTTGCCCTTTGTCACTCCCGGTTTATTACCGGTTTTTGCTACAGCTCTTTTTGCATACGAATTTATAAAAGTCGACTTTCCGACATTCGGTATACCAACGACCATGGCTCGCATAGGTCTGTTGATGATTCCCTTTTTCTTATTTCTCTCAATTTTTTCCTTACAGGCTTTTTCCACGGATGAATTTATCAGCTTCATCCCTTCACCCCTCTGGGCATTCAGAAGAACCGCAGTGATATCTCTTTTCTTAAAATATTCAATCCAGTCTTCATTTGTTTTTCTGTCTGAAAGGTCAGACTTATTCAGCAGTATAAGTCTTGCTTTTCCTGCACCTATTCTATCTATATCAGGGTTTCTGGTAGCCAGCGGGCATCTCGCATCAAGAAGCTCGATAAGAAGGTCGACAAGCTTTACATCTTCCTCCATTGCGCGCCTTGCTTTTGTCATGTGTCCCGGATACCAATTGTAACTGTTATTTGCCATATTATTTTACTCTTCCCATACCTTCATTACCGCTTGCAAGATGAAGCCATGCCTGCCCGACTATATGGTTTCTCATAACCAGTCCGAGATTCGGGCTTCTTGAATCCTCTGAGTTGTTTACATTGTCACCCATAAGGAAAAATTCATCTGCTTTCAGGGTTATTTCTTCAGACGCAATGCCGGCATCTGCAATTTTATCTATAAACATATCTTCCTGAGCTTCGCCGTTAAGATATAAAACACCCTCGTATATATATATCTTATCACCCGGTACAGCAACCACTCTTTTTATGGAATAATGTGCGTTATCATTTCCATTTGGCTTAAATACAACAACATCTCCTCTTGCCGGAGCCTTGAAGCTGTATATTATCCTGTTCATATAAACAACCTGACCGTTATGAAGTCCGGTTTCCATCGAACCACCCATAACAGTAGTTTTCACACCGACAGTATAAATAGTAAAAAATGAAAGGAGAAAACCCAGCAGAACTACAAAGACCCACGACATTATCTCCGCAACACGTTCGTTTGAAATTTTTTTCTTTCTCTGATAAAAGGAAAGACCACCTCTGCGTCCTCTGCGCATACAGCCTCCTTGAAATATTTAAATCTCACTATAAACAATATTATAATAAAAAGACGGGGAGTGCAACGCATTTCCCCGTCTTCAGTGTTTTTACGAAACTACGCTCAGTCAACGATTTCCTTAAGCTTAGCCTTTTTACCTGTAAGTTTTCTAAGGTAGAAGAGTTTAGCTCTTCTTGCTTTACCTGAACGAACTACATCAACCTTCTCTACGTTAGGTGAGTGAAGAGGGAATGTCTTCTCAACTCCAACACCGTTAGAAGTCTTTCTTACAGTGAAAGTAACTCTGTTGCTTCCACCCTGAATCTTGATGATTGTTCCTTCGAAGATCTGAATTCTGGACTTCTCACCTTCCTTGATCCTGTTGTGTACACGTACTGTGTCACCGACTTTGATCTGAGGTGCTTCAGCCTTTAACTGAGCTGCTTCGATTTCTTTGATAATTGCTTCGTTGTTCATTTAGAACCTCCATATAAACTGTACGTCAGTATTGTTTTGTTTTAATAAAGACTCTGCAATACTTTCGTTATTTGACGTTCTTAAATGCCATTAGTGATCTATCTCTTTTATAGACCGGCACCAGAGGACCATCTCCTAAAGACTCGCCTATTCGAGTCTCACAATTTTTAAGTATATCACTTTATTTAAACCAACGCAAGGATTATTTACCATATCCCACGATTTTTCAGCCAGTCGGCATAAAGATCGGGACGTCTCTCCGCCGTACGTTTTATCGCTTCTCTCGTACGGTAAAGTTCTATTTTTTTATGATCTCCGGAAAGCAGTATTTCCGGTACAGTTTTGCCGTGCCATTCCTTAGGTCTCGTGTACTGTGGATATTCTAAAAGCCCGTTGTTAAAGGACTCGGTTTCAGCTGACTCTTTATTGTTCAGAACACCCGGTACAAGCCTTGATATGGCATCCATCATAACAAGTGAAGGAAGCTCTCCTCCCGTAAGGACGTAGTCACCTATGGAAAGATTATCCGTAACGATCTCCTCAAGTACCCGTTCATCAATTCCTTCATAATGACCGCAAAGAAAAATAAGATCATCGCTTTCGGCAAGCTCTGCTGCTATCTTCTCATCAAACACTCTGCCCTGCGGTGTCGTAAAAACAACCCTTGGCTTTTTATCCGGATTTTCCAGATTTTCCATTGCTGATAAATAAGCATTATAAACAGGCTCGCACTGCATAAGCATTCCGGCACCGCCTCCGTAAGTGTAATCATCTACGGAACCGTAGCTGTTGCAGGAATAATTCTTAAGATTTACCGTATCAATACTTATGATGCCATTCTTAACCGCACGTCCGATAATACTGGTATTCATCGCCGAATCGATCATTTCCGGAAATAATGTGATCACCTGAAAATGCATATTATTCCAGTCCTTCCAACAGATGAACTTTCATAAATCCTTCATCTATATCAATTTCAAGTATGCACTGCTTTATTGCCGGTATAAGGATCTCCTTACCGGAATCGTCTTTTACAATATAGACGTCATTTGCTCCGGTATGCAGTATCTTCTGAAGCTTTCCGAGATTTCTGCCTTCATCAGTTTCAACATCAATACCAATGAGATCCACCTCGAAATACTGTCCTTCCTGCAGATCAGCAGCTTCTTCCCTTAATACACGGATTTCGGCATTTCTGTATTTTGTTATATCATTTATATCATCGATTCCCTTGAACTTGACAATTAGCAGGTTCTTGAAAAATCTGACGTTTTCAATCTCTTCTTCGAATTCAGCGCGATTTGTCCGGATGATCACTTTTGTAAAATCCAAAAAGCGGTCAGGGTCATCCAATAAAGGATAGACCTTGACCTCTCCTCTCAGACCGTGAGTTGAAGTAATCTTCCCGGCGGTAATGCGCTCATCATTGCATAATTTCGACATTAACCTTTTTACTTTCCTTTGACGAAGCCGCCTTAACAACAGAACGAATTGCCTTAGCTATCCTACCCTGTTTTCCAATGACCTTGCCCATATCTGAGGGCGCCACACGAAGTTCCACATTGATTGTACGGTCATCCTCTGTTTCTGTAACAGTTACCTCTTCAGGACTGTCAACAAGAGCCTTTGCGATGACTTCCACAAGTTCTTTCATTGGTACCTCCCTTTCCGCAGTATCAGATCATGTTCGCCTTAGCAAACAATGTTTTATTACTTCTGGATGATACCTGCATTCTTAAAGAGTCTTGTAACTGTCTCTGTAGGCTGAGCACCGTTCTGAAGCCACTTCTTTGCGAGCTCTTCGTTGATCTTTACAAGTGCAGGCTCCTGAAGCGGATCATAAGTTCCGATGTTCTCGATAGCGTCAGGTGTCTTGCAGGATGCCTTTGAATCTGTAACTACTATTCTGTAGAAAGGTGCCTTCTTCTTACCAATTCTCTTAAGTCTAATCTTTACCATTTTAATTCTCCTTAGATTAATTCATTATAACTTATTGTTTATCTATTTCAACTGCCTGTAAGCAGAGTGAAACCTTTTTGTTTCATTTTTTAACGCATACCGCGCATCATGTTCCTGAGAGCGTTCATTCCGCCGAATCCGCCGCGGCCTTTCATCATTCCCGGCATCTTCTTCATCATTTTCTGCATCTCGTTGAACTCTTTCACCAGACGGTTGACGTACATTATATCAACGCCTGCGCCTTTGGCTATTCTATGTTTGCGGCGGGGATTGAGCAGTGAGGGATTTGCCCTCTCGGCTTTTGTCATGGAATGGATTATCGCTTCATTCCTTCTTAAAACCTTATCATCGATCATACCGCTGATATCCTTACCGCCAGTTAATCCGGGAAGCATTGAAAGGATGGAACTCAGACCGCCCATTTTCTTCATCTGCTCCATGCTTGTAAGGTAATCATCAAAATCAAACTTACCTTTTTTGAATTTTTCCTTCATATCAACGGCAGACTCAACATCAACTGTTTCCGCTGCCTTCTCGATAAGTGAAAGAATATCGCCCATTCCGAGGATTCTTGAAGCCATTCTGTCGGGATAGAACTGTTCAAGATCTGTAAGTTTTTCTCCCATTCCGACGAAAAGAACAGGCTTTCCTGTAACTGCCCTGATCGACAGTGCAGCACCGCCTCGTGCGTCGGAATCCATTTTTGAAAGAACCACTCCGTCAAGACCGACTTTTTCGTCAAATCCCTTTGCAACATCCACTGCAGTCTGACCTGTGCTTCCGTCAACAACAAGGAGCGTGTTCATTATTTCAACATTTTCCCTGATACGGACAAGTTCGTCCATCAGTTCTTCATCTATCTGCTGACGTCCGGCTGTATCGAAGATAACAACCGTATGTCCCTTCTTCTCGGCATATTCTACAGCAGCTTTTGCGATAGCAACCGGATCTTTGCTGTCTTCCATCTTGAAGACCTCGGTTCCGACTTTCTCGCCGTTTATCTCCAGCTGCTTGATAGCTGCAGGTCTGTATACGTCACAGGCAACCAGCAGGCTTTTTTTGCCCTTTTTCTTTAACAGTGCCGCAAGTTTTGCAGTTGTTGTTGTCTTACCTGCACCGTTAAGTCCGCACATCATGATAGTCGTTATGGATTTACCGGGGGCAAAGTTAAGCTCCGTCGTCTCCGAACCCATAAGTGCGATCATTTCATCATTTACTATCTTGATAACCGTCTGTGCGGGATTTAAGTTATCCAGAACCTCAGCACCAACGGCTTTTTCCTGTATTGATGACACGAAATTCTTAACAACCTTAAAATTAACATCGGCTTCAAGAAGTGCCATTTTTACTTCTTTAAGGGCTTTCTTAACATCGTCTTCCGTAAGTCTTCCCTTTGAACGAAGATTCTTAAAAACATTCTGAAGTTTTTCGGTAAGGCTTTCAAATGCCATCTATAAATCTCCTAATATCCTTCCCGCAAGTTCGCCGATCTTATCCGCTTCCGGATTTTCAATCTTTCCAGCTATAAGACTTATCTCACTCACAGAGGATTTAATACTTTCAAACTTTGCCACAAGATGAAGTCTCTCCTCATAACCGTTAAGAGCCTTCCTGCAGCGGTTTATCATCGTTGACACTGCCTGTCTGCTGATACCGTATTGTGCCGATATCTCAGCCAGAGAAAGGTCTTCCATGGTATAGGCTTCATATATCTGTCTTTGATGCTCATTCAGGAGCTCTCCGTAGAAATCAAAGAGCATCGCCGTCCTTGCAAGATCTTCCATAATTTCTTAAATCTGTCCCGTTTCCAGCAAACCACATCATGCAACTTTGCTATCATAGCACACAAATCAAAAGGTGTCAACATCAAATGTTAACACCTTTAAAAACTTTATATTTACAGTACCGGACGAACAACTCTCGGTCTGAATCCCTTCTTGTCAAGCGCTTCGATTATCTGAGCCTTGTGCTCGGTTCCGAATGCCTCAAGTGTGATGCGAAGCTCAACAGCTTCAGTTCTGTTTGTTGTAACAAACTGGTTGTGCTCAAGTTTGATAACATTTCCGCTCTCTTCCGCTATGATTCCGGAAACTCTTGCAAGTTCACCCGGCTTATCGGGAAGAAGTACGGAAACAGTAAATATCCTGTCTCTCTGAATAAGTCCGTTCTGGACTACGGATGACATCGTGATAACATCCATATTTCCGCCGGAAAGGATTGAAACAACCTTCTTGCCCTTGCATTTAAGCTGTTTCAGTGCTGCAACCGTAAGAAGACCTGAATTCTCAACGATCATCTTGTGATTTTCCACCATATCAAGGAAAGCGGTAACAAGATCCGAATCAGGAACGGTAAGCACCTCATCAAGATTCTTCTGCAGATAAGGGAAAATATTGCTTCCCGGAGTCTTTACTGCAGTACCGTCAGCTATTGTTGAGGCAGTCTTTAATGTGGTAACTTTGCCCTTCTTTAATGAAGCTGTAAGGCAGGCTGCACCTTCAGGCTCAACACCGATAACCTTTGTGTCCGGATGAAGGAGCTTTGTAAGTGTGGAAACACCTGTGGCAAGTCCGCCTCCTCCTATCGGAACAAGAATATAGTCAACAGTCGGAAGCTCCTTGAATATCTCCATTGCGATGGAACCCTGACCTGTTGCAACACCAAGATCATCAAAAGGATGAACAAATGTAAGTCCTTCCTCTTCTGCCATTTTCAAAGCCATGGCTGCTGCATCATCATAGACATCACCGTGAAGAACGACCTCAGCACCCAGTGCCTTTGTTCTGTTAACTTTAATAAGCGGAGTTGTTGTCGGCATAACGATAACAGCTCTGCAGCCATAAGCTTTAGCCGCATAAGCAACACCCTGAGCATGATTTCCCGCAGATGCGGTTATTACACCCTTAGACCTTTCTTCATCAGAAAGCTTGCTGATCCTGTAATATGCACCTCTTATCTTATAAGCGCCGGTTCTCTGCATGTTCTCCGGCTTCAGGAAAACATTATTTCCGCACTGATTTGAAAAGTAATCGCTGGATATCAGTTTTGTCTCAAAAGTCACTTCCTTTACTTTGTCAGATGCTTCCTCAAATGCTTCAAGGGTTAAAAAGTTATCGCTCATTTCATGCCTCCTCGTTGTCAAAAAGCCCTTCTACAAATTTATCCGGATCAAATTTCTCCAGATCAGTAATTTTTTCACCGAGACCGATAAATTTCACCGGTATTCCCAGTTCATTCTGTATCGATACCGCGATGCCGCCCTTTGCGCTTCCGTCAAGCTTTGTAAGCACAAGTCCCGTAACATTTGTTACTTCAAGGAACTCTTTTGCCTGACTCATGGCGTTCTGTCCCGTGGTTCCGTCAACAACCACAAGAGTTTCCTTAACAGCCTCACCGTAGCTGCTTTCGATAATAGTATTTATCTTCTTCAGCTCGTTCATAAGGTTTTTCTTATTATGAAGCCTTCCGGCAGTATCACATATTAAAATATCTACATTCCTTGCCTTTGCAGCCTGAATCGAATCAAATATAACAGAGCCCGGGTCTCCGCCCTCTTTTCCGTTTATAATATCAACACCGGCACGCTCAGCCCATACATCAAGCTGTTCTATCGCTGCAGCCCTGAAAGTATCCGCTGCCGAAAGAAGAACCTTCTTGCCCTCATTTTTGTAATTAGCCGCAAGTTTACCGACAGTTGTGGTCTTTCCGACACCGTTAACACCTACAACAAGGACAACCGATCTGTTCGTCTCGAAATCATACATATCATCAGTGCGAACAGATTTAAGCATCTCTTTCATGCTTTCCTTCAGGAGCTCCCTACATTCTGACGGCTCGCTGATTCTCTTTTCCCTGACTTTTTTTCTTAAATCCTCAAGAAGAGTCTCTGTGGTATTTATACCAAGATCACCCATTATAAGGGTTTCTTCAAGTTCTTCATAAAACTCTTCGTCTATTTCCTTATAACCTGTAAAAAAATTCGCAAGTTTAGAAAAAAATCCCATATGACTGCTCACTCCATTCCGTTAATTCTCGACCTTTTCAGAATAATACGATTCGTCGGACAGGTCAACATTAACCTGAGTTGAAACACCTTTTTCCTGCATAGTTATTCCGTAAAGTCTGTCTGCTTTTACCATAGTACCTCTTCTGTGTGTAATTACTATGAACTGGGTATGTTCAGTCAGTTTCGACAGATACGACGCAAACCGGTCTACGTTAGCCTCATCAAGCGCCGCCTCTATCTCATCAAGAAGACAGAAGGGTGAAGGCTTGAGGTTCTGTATTGCAAAGAGCAGGGCTATCGCAGACAATGCCTTTTCTCCACCGGAAAGCTGCATCATATTCTGAAGTTTCTTTCCCGGCGGCTGGGCTGTGATCTTGATATCCGTTCCCAAAAGATCGTCCCCGTTTACAAGTTCAAGTGTTCCCTTTCCGCCTCCGAAAAGCTCCTTAAATACGATATCATACTGAGTTGAAATCTCTCCGAATTTTTCCGAGAACTGCTTTTTCATGTTTTCGTCAAGTTCTTCGATAACCTTCTGAAGATCCTCTGCCGCCTTGACAAGGTCATTTCTCTGACCGTCCATGAAAGTATAACGTTCCATCAGGTTTTTATAATCTTCTATGGCATTAACATTTACAGATCCGAGTTCCCTAATGGAATTCTTAAGTGCGATGATCCGTTTTCTCATAGACGAAAGCTCGCCTGTCTCCTCTGTCCTCATGCTTTCTGCATCAGACGGAGTCATTTCGTATTCTTCCCACATGTAAGAAGTCAGATTTTCAATAGAGTTTTCATATTTTTCCTTTGCAGAAGCAAGTCTGTATATTTCCTTTTCTATCGAAGTTTTCCGCTCCGCAAGACCTTCTCTCGAACTGAAGATTTCCTTCTGTTCCTTTGCGATTTCTTCTTTCCTCGAAACAAGCTCATTCAGTTCCTTGTGGTCATCATCCGACTCATCCTCATCAACCGCTATGGTCTTTTCAAGTCTCTCTATTTCAGCAAGCTTTGCCTCAGTCTCATTTTTATTTTCCTGAATGTTTCTCAGGTTAACCGAAAGCTCGCTCTCACAACGGCTTATCGAGCTTTCAATTCTCTCAAGCTCTGCAGCTGCATATTTCTGTGCTTCGAGAAGTGAAGCGTTTGCCATGTCGGCCTCGTTTATCTTATCTCTGAGTTCATGGGCTTCCTTAGTTCTGCCTTCGTTTTCAGCCGAAAGCTTATCTATCTCAGCTGTTATCTCTTCTTCAAGCTTTTCAGATTCAAGAAGTTCTGCCGATACCTTTTCCTTTGCAGCTTTAAGTTCCTCAATCTGCCTCTTCAGCTCGCTCTTTTCCCGCTCGATTCCGCTTTCGCCTTCCTGTCTTTCCTTTGTACGGTCTTCAAGGTTTTTCAGGGCAAGCGCGCAGGTATTTCTTTCGATACCCGCTTCGCGGATTCGTTTCTCATCTTCTGCAGCAACAGTCTGAAGTTCTTTCTGCTGATTTCTTAATTCCTCAACTTCGCTTAAGACCTTATCTATTTCAGATAAGATCTCGCGA
>CAJORC010000016.1 GCA_905236615.1 uncultured Lachnospiraceae bacterium | reverse complement strand
CATGATAAGATGAAGAGGCTCCTCCTGGGTAAACGCCGCTGATATCAGCCTGTAGAACTGCTGCTCCTTTATTGTCATCTGATAAGACGTCGCAAGCATGGAAGTGTTCCATTTCTTTGTCTGAAGAAGTATGAAAATGATAATGTTTACGCCAATAAGACCGATGGTTGTGGGATAGTTCACAAACAGTCCTGCAGCTGCCATGATAGCCGCCATGACAATGGCAAAAAGCAATATAAACAGGATCGGCTTTACCCCTGTCGAAGTGCTCCCACTGACATTAACGGATCGCTTCCTCTCCTGCTCCTTATAGCTTTCCCTATACCAGTCTCTGTCATACATACTCATAGATCTTTACCATCCCAAGCACATTTTATCAAAAAACATACCACCGGAAAAGAAGTCTCTGGCTCTATGATAGAGTAAACTTACTGTCAGTTGGAAAAGATTAGAGATAATCTTAGTCTTGAAAAGCTCGTTTTGTTAAGCCTGCTCTCCAATCACTTAAATTCAAGTATTTTCGCTATTTATTCATCGTTCTATAATCGTCGGATCAAGCAGGAAATCATATATATTTACCATCAGTATTCCATCTTCGTCATAGTGAGGTGATATTATATCTCCCGTTATTACAATTCTCTTAAATGAATCCTTGATTTTACCGAAAGGCCGAGTCTCTTGGGTTCTTTTCTCTTCATCCGGTAATGAATACGCCGATTGTATGTAATATCTTGATGACCCTTTGTTGCAAACAAAATCAATTTCCAACTGCTTACGCTGTTGTTTGCCGTCTTCATTAACTTCTACAACAGGAACGACTCCGACATCCACGTTATAACCCCTCATTCGTAGTTCATTGTATATTACATTCTCCATAGAATGAGTCGGTTCCATCTGCCTGAAGTTGATACGGACATTACGAAGACCCAGATCGCTGAAGTAATACTTTTGCGGTGTCTCAATATACGATTTGCCCTTAATGTCATATCGTGTTGCAGTCTCCAGAAGGAAGGAATCCTCAAGATATCCAAGATATTTCTGAATCGTAGGTCCGGTTATTTTCGAGTGCTTTACCGTTCTGAATGTTCGTTGCAGCTTCTCGGGATTGGTCAATGAGCCTATCGAAGAAGACAGTATATTGAGCAGATCTTCCAGTTCTCCCGCATTTCTTACTTTATGCCGTTTGACAATATCCGACACATAGATCTCACTATACAGGTTTGACAGTTGATCAGCCTTATCACTGTTATCTTTGGAAAGTACGACCAGCGGAATACCGCCATAGGTCATATACTGTGACAGTCCTTCGTACCTATCACCCTGAAATACCGTCATGAACTCGGCAAAACTCAACGGATACATATGGATTTCATCACCGCGTCCGGAAAACTCCGTAATGATATCCTTGGAAAGGAACTTGGCATTACTCCCGGTAACGAAAAGTTCCATATTTCTTTTGCGCAAATAACCGTTAAGCACCGATTCAAATGAATCCATCAGCTGAACTTCATCAAGAAGCAGGTAATACTTGTCTTTATCAACGCACTTGCCTTTGATATAGTCCATAAACTTCTTGGGATCAGCTTTTTTGTTTTTTTTCTGAAGCTCTACTACATCTTCGCCGATTAATTCCAGATCTTCCGCAGAATCGAAAGCAAACCTGATTATATGATCCTCGGGAATACCGTTCTCAAGCAGATGATTATAGAACAAGGTGTTCAGCAAAAAGGATTTACCGCATCGTCTTACTCCGGTTATAACCTTTACCTGGCCGTTTCCCATTCGATTTATCAATTTTGAAAGATAGAAATCACGTTTAATTTCCATTAGTTTTCTCCGTAATGGATTTTTGTCATCTTGGTCGTTTTTCCATTATAGAATAATGCAATCGCTGTCGATAGTCAATACTTCGGAATGGATTTTTGTCATTTATGACGCTTTTCCATTCTGATTTTAACAACCCCCAAGAGACACATGACATACAAATGCGATGTCATTCAAAACGCGCATTTAACAGAAAGATATAAGGCGGACTTGAGGGCGACCGTTGACATTTGAGTGAAACTACGCGCGGTTTAGGCTGGGTTTTATATAGGAACTATATCCTAACGAAAGCCAATTTCTATACTGTCATGTTTCCTGCTTGGGTAAGACTATAATTCCTCCCGGATGCTGTCCCGTTCCACGCTTTACACCGATACAGCCGTTGGCAAGTCTGTCAATCTCGGCT
>CAJORC010000015.1 GCA_905236615.1 uncultured Lachnospiraceae bacterium | reverse complement strand
GTCCTGATGACGGCAGGAGAAAATCCTGACTGTTAAAAAAGGATGACAAGCCTCGGAAGGTTCGATATTCAGTTTTTGAAGTCTGGTAAAGGCTTTAGTAATCCTCGATAGCTCAATGGTAGAGCACTCGGCTGTTAACCGAGGGGTTGTTGGTTCGAGCCCAACTCGGGGAGCTTATGCGTGGCGATGTAGCCAAGTGGTAAGGCATGGGTCTGCAACACCCTGATCACCGGTTCAAATCCGGTCGTCGCCTTTAAGGTTTTGCCTCCAAGCGTTTGCATGCTTGGGGGCTTTTTTTAAGCTTATATATTTTGTATAATGAAATGGTACATTATAAATAATATATACAGTTTAATTGTGCTGATAAGTCTGTGAAGATATACAATTTAACGAAAAATTTCGAAAAAATTTATCGTGTATACGCAAAAATGCATAAAGCAAGGCGGTTTGCAATAGACTAACTCAAATTTGAGATATATAATAAAAAGTAGCTGTTAATACAATAATGTCAAATACATATTATATATAGTCAAAATACATAAATTAAAGTAAGGAGGCGCATAATTTGGGTATTGGTGAGAAACTTGTAGAAGAGCTTGGTGTAAAATACGTTTTTACAATAGGCTCTTTTACAATATCAGAATCAATAGTGAATACATGGATTTTGCTATTGATTATTGCAATTGCCTGCATTTTGCTGACGCGAGGGTTATCTGTTGATAATCCGGGAAAGAGGCAGGTGGCTGTCGAGGGCTTTGTGACGTGGATACAAGGCATGATAAAAGGAATGCTGGGAGAACACGCTGCTGTATACACGGATTATATCTGTGCAGTTCTGGTATTTATCGGAATATCGAACCTGTCGGCAATATTTGAGACAAAGCTTACGGAAAACTTTACATTTTTGAAGCCTGCTACGAAAGACCTGAGTATTACAGCTGCATTAGCACTGATGACAATACTTCTGGTTATTTTTACGGGATTGAAGTGTAAGGGAATCGGAGGATATGCAAAATCATTTACACAGCCGATGGCGATCGTAACACCGCTGAATGTAATAGAGATTTTCACGAAGCCGCTTTCTCTGTGTATGCGACTTTTCGGAAATATTTTCGGAGGCTTTGTAATAATGGAACTAATAAAGATTAATGTTCCGATTTTACTTCCAATACCGTTCAGCTGTTATTTCGATATTTTCGATGGTCTGATCCAGGCTTATGTATTTGTATTTCTTACATGTATTTATTTAAGTGAAGCTGCAGAAGTAGAATAATAAAGGTTAAATTAAGGAGGAAAAATTATGGTAGCAATAGGTGCAGGTATCGCCGCAATTGGATGTCTCGGTGCAGGTATAGGTATCGGAATCGCAACAGGTAAGGCAGCAGATGCAGTTGCAAGGCAGCCTGAGGCTGAAGGAAAGATCAGAAACATGCTTATTCTGGGTTCGGCTCTTGCTGAGGCAACAGCTATATATGCCCTTTTGGATGCGATCATGATCATCTTTGTACTTCAGTCATAAACAATACGAGTAGGAGGGCAGAATATTGTCTGGCAATATAATTTCTATAGACCCTGTCAGCATTGTTATTACGGTTATTAATGTTCTGGTTCTTTTCCTCATATTGAGATTTCTTCTTTTCAAGCCTGTTAACGAAGTTCTTGAGAAGAGAAAAGAGAGTATTCTGGAAGAGAAGAAGAAGGCAGAAGAAGCTGTAAGGAATGCTGAGGATAAGGTCAAAAAATACGAATCCGATATGCAGGATATAGAGAAAGTTAAGGCAGATGCGGTTGCTGAGTCAAAGAAGAAAGCTGCTCAGGAATATGACCGTATTGTTGCTGATGCAGAAAAGAGAGCATCGGAGATCATTTCCGAAGCTGAGCAGAAAGCTGTTGCAGAGCAGAAGAAAAAACGTATGGAGACTGAAAAGGAGATTGCTGAGCTTATAACAAAGGCAACCGAAAAGATTTCCGCATCCCAGTCGAGTGCAGAGCTCGATAAAAGTCTCTATGACGAATTCATAAGTAAGGCAGGTGAAAATATTGACTAATACACCTGAAAACTTAAATAAAACATCTGAACGTGCGGAACTGATTTATGTTACAGCGCCAAGTGAGAAACAGCTTGCTGATATTAAAAATTTCCTGAAAAAAAAGACAGGAGCTTCTAATATCGAACTCAACGTCAGGGAAGACAAGTCCTTAGGCGGAGGTTTCATTCTTAAGTGCGGAAGCCGTGAATACGACTGGAGTACTGCCGGAAGGATCAAGCAGTTCGAAGACCAGATAAAGAAAGGTGTCCGTGAGGCACAGTTCAGCAGCAAGGATATTATCGAGATACTTCGTACAGAAGTTGAGGAGTTCTCTCTGAGAGCTGACAGCAGTGAAGTCGGTGTTGTTACGAAGGTCGGAGATGGTATTGCGACAATAGTCGGACTTGATCACGCTGTTTACGGAGAGATCATTATCTTTGATAACGGTGTTAAGGGAATGGTAATGGATATCCGTGAGGATGCTCTGAGTGCTATTCTTTTCGGTCTTGACAGCGGTATCAGATCGGGTTCGCATGCTGTTCGAACAGGTGAGAGAGCCGGTATTCCGGTAGGCGATGGATATCTCGGAAGAGTAGTTGATGCTTTGGGAGCACCTATAGATGGAGCAGGCCCGATAAGCAGTGATGAAACAAGACCTATTGAAAATCCGGCACCCGGAATCATTGACAGAAAATCAGTTAATGTTCCCATGGAGACAGGTATTCTTGCAATAGATGCCATGTTCCCCATTGGACGTGGACAGAGAGAACTTATCATCGGTGACAGACAGACAGGTAAGACTGCCATTGCCACTGATACGATAATAAACCAGAAGGGCAAAGATGTTATCTGTATTTACGTTGCAGTAGGTCAGAAGGCTTCTACCGTAGCAAAGCTTGTAAATACATTTAAGAAGAACGGAGCGATGGATTATACTATTGTCATGTCGGCAACGGCAAGCGATCCTTCACCGCTTCAGTATATTGCACCTTATTCGGGAACTGCACTTGCTGAGTACTTTATGCATAACGGCAAGGATGTTCTGATAATTTATGATGATCTGTCGAAGCATGCAGTTGCTTACAGAGCAATTTCACTGCTGCTCGGACGTCCACCCGGACGTGAGGCTTATCCCGGAGACGTATTCTATCTCCATTCAAGACTTCTGGAACGTTCAAGCAGACTTGCAGACAGCCTCGGAGGCGGATCAATCACGGCTCTTCCAATTATCGAGACTCAGGCGGGTGACGTTTCCGCATATATTCCGACAAACGTTATATCCATAACCGATGGTCAGATATTCCTTGAAAGCGATCTCTTCTTTGAAGGACAGAGACCTGCCGTAAACGTCGGACTTTCGGTTTCCCGTGTTGGCGGTGCTGCTCAGACCAAGGCTATGAAAAAAGCCTCGGGTTCATTGAGAGTAGACCTGGCACAGTATAGAGAAATGGCTGTATTCACGCAGTTCTCATCAGATCTGGATCAGGCGACCAAGGATATGCTTACAAACGGTAAAGCATTGATGGAACTCTTAAAGCAGCCTCTTGAGCATCCTCTTTCAATGCCGGAGGAGGTTGTGACTCTTGTATGTGCAAACAATAAGATGCTTATGGATGTTGAACCTTCGAAGGTTAAGGATTTCCAGATGGGAATGCTTGATTTTATGAAGGAGAAGCATGGGGATATAATGGATGAACTCGCAACAGGAAAGGTTCTTGAGGATGATCTGAAGGACAGGATTATCAAAGCTGTGGAGGAGTTCAAGGCTAATGGCGAATACAAAGGAAATTAAGGACAGAATAAACAGCATAAAGCAGACGCAGAAGATTACGAATGCCATGTATCTTATTTCCTCGACAAAGCTTCAGAAGGCAAAGAAGGATCTGGAGAAAACAGAGCCCTATTTCTATGGAATGCAGGCAATGGTTGAAAGGCTCCAGAGACATCTTCCGGATATAAAGAACCCTTATTTTGAGGATTTTTCAGATATTCCCGAGGATGAGAAAACTTATGGCTTTCTGGTAGTTACAGCCGATAAAGGACTTGCGGGTTCTTATAACCATAACGTCCTTAAGATGACTGAAGAGGAGATGGCGAAGCATAAGAAGACCAAGCTTTTTGTTGTCGGAGAGCTGGGAAGACAGTATTTTGAGTCAAAGCACATTCCGATCGAAGAGCAGTTTCACTATACGGCTCAGAATCCCTCGCTGCACAGGGCGAGAATGATCTCGCTTAAAACTTTGGAGATGTTTACATCGGGAGAGATCAATACTCTGGATATTGTTTACACGGTAATGGTAAACAGTATGGAGACGGAGGCGATGCTTCAGCCGCTTTTACCGCTGAGAGCAAGTATTCCGGACATTTCCCTGCCCATTGATGTTTATCGAGAGGAATTTATGCTGGAGCCTTCACCGGATGCTGTTATAAATGCTGTTGTACCTAACTGTAATACAGGTTATATATACAGTGCGCTGGTCGAGTCGTTCTGTTCTGAGCAGAATGCCAGAATGCAGGCGATGCAGGCGGCAAATAAGGCGGCAAATGATATTCTGCATGAACTGAATATCAAGTATAACAGAGTTCGGCAGGCGATGATCACACAGGAGATCACTGAGGTATGTGCCGGCGCTAAGGCTCAGCGTTCAAGCTGACAGAAGACCGTATAAAGTGGAATACGAAAGGGTAACGTACATGAATAAAGGTAAGATTATTCAGGTAATGGGACCGGTTGTGGATGTTGAGTTCGAGGACAAGGACAACCTGCCCTATATAAGAGATGCGCTTGTAGTAGACAACGAGGGCAAGTGCGTTATGGAGGTCGCACAGCATCTGGACAACGGCAGAGTCCGCTGCATAATGCTGAGTGCGAGCGAGGGACTTTATAAGGATATGCCGGTTCTTTCAACGGGCGGTCCGATAAGTGTTCCCGTAGGTGAAAACAATCTGGGAAGATTATTTAATGTTTTTGGTGACACGATCGATAACGGAGATGAGATCACTGATTCTGAAAAGTGGTCTATACATCGTGAACCACCGGCATTCGAGAACCAGTCTCCCGTACAGGAGGTTCTTGAAACCGGTATAAAGGTCATCGATCTTCTTGCTCCTTATGCAAAGGGTGGAAAGATCGGACTTTTCGGAGGTGCCGGCGTTGGTAAGACGGTACTTATTCAGGAACTGATCACGAATATTGCGACAGAGCACGGCGGATACTCGATATTTACCGGTGTAGGAGAGCGTTCCAGAGAAGGTAACGATCTATGGTCGGAAATGAAGGAATCCGGAGTTCTGGAAAAGACCGCGCTGGTATTCGGACAGATGAATGAGCCGCCGGGAGCGAGAATGCGAGTTGCCGAGACGGGACTTACGATGGCTGAATATTTCCGTGACAGACAGCATAAAGACGTGCTTCTGTTTATCGATAATATTTTCCGTTTCCTGCAGGCAGGTTCCGAGGTTTCATCACTTCTCGGACGTATGCCTTCAGCCGTTGGATATCAGCCGACACTTGCGACTGATATGGGTGAATTACAGGAGAGGATCGCATCGACAAAGGAAGGTTCTGTTACTTCGGTACAGGCAGTTTATGTGCCTGCGGACGACCTGACTGACCCTGCACCTGCAACAACGTTTGCACATCTGGATGCAACTACGGTTCTTTCAAGAAAGATTGTTGAGCAGGGTATTTATCCTGCAGTTGACCCGTTAGAGTCTTCATCAAGAATTCTTGAAGCAGATGTTGTTGGTAAGGATCATTATGAGACGGCACAGAGCGTTCAGAAGATGCTTCAGAAATACAAGGAACTTCAGGATATTATCGCTATCCTGGGTATGGAAGAACTTTCAGAGGCTGATAAACAGACCGTTTTCAGAGCCAGAAAGATCCAGAAGTTCCTGTCACAGCCTTTCCACGTTGCAGAGAATTTCACAGGCATACCGGGTAAATATGTGCCTTTGAAGGAAACTGTAAGAGGATTCCAGGCTATAATCAGCGGTGATGCGGATGCTTATCCGGAGAACGCATACTTTAATGTTGGAACTATTGATGAAGTTGCTGAGAAAGCGAAGACACTGTAATGGGTGATAGTTATTTTTTCAGAATAATTGCATCAAGCGGGATTTTCTTCGAGGGAAAGGTCAAAGCAGTACTTTTCAAGAGTATTGACGGTGATATGGAACTTATGGCCCATCACGAAGAAATGATCATTGCTGTGGATGTCGGACCGCTTAGTTATCAGACGACGGATGGAGAATGGCACAGGGTGATCGTAGGCGTAGGAACGGCGCAGTTTGCGAACAATCGATGTACAGCGCTTGTCGATACCTGTGAACTTCCTGAGAACATTGACAGACTGAGAGCTGAGCAGGCACTTGAAAGGGCTCAGGAGCAGATGAGACAGAAGAAGTCCATCGTGGAATACAAGATGTCACAGGCTTCGCTGGCACGTGCACTGACCCGACTTAAGGAAACATCAAAAAACAATCTGCAATAATGGCGTAAAAGGAAACGAGATAATATCGTTTCCTTTTTGTGCCTTAAAGACGATTATACAGGGAATATATGTCTTCAGAGAAAAAGCTTAAAAAATATGAAATTGATATGATCAATGGGCCGATAACGGTAAATCTGCTGATCTTTGCTATTCCGTTAATGGCATCTTCGATATTGCAGCTTTTGTTCAATGCCGCTGATATCATCGTTGTCGGCCGCTTCGTGGGTGACGTTGCGCTTGCGGCGGTCGGTTCGAATTCGGCACTGATCAATCTGCTCACAAACTTTTTTATAGGTCTGTCCATAGGAGCAAATGTACTTGTTTCCCATTATTTTGGAGCGGGAAAACCGGAAGAGACGGAAAAAACCGTTCATACAAGTATTCTGATGAGTGTTATCAGCGGAGTACTTCTTACGCTCGTAGGCGTTTTATTTGCTCCGGCGATTCTTGAAATGATGCAGACACCGGAAACGATATTGCCGCTTGCTACACTTTATATCAGAATATATTTTGCCGGAATAACGGCGACGATGGTCTATAATTTCGGTGCCGCGATACTCAGGGCTGTTGGAGATACCAGAAGACCTTTGTATTATCTTTTTATTGCGGGAGTTGTAAATATAATCCTTAATCTCATTTTTGTGATAGGCTGTAAACTTAGTGTGGCAGGAGTTGCACTGGCAACAACTATTTCTCAGATAGTGGCGGCCGTTCTCGTTATACGCTGCCTTATGAAAAGCGATGGAGCACTTAAACTGGAAATTTCGAAACTTAAACTTGATTACGATAAGTTCCTGAGAATTATAAAGATAGGACTTCCGGCGAGTTTTCAGGGAACGCTTTTTTCAATCTCAAATGTTATAATCCAGGCTTCGATAAACAGTTTTGGCGAGGTTGTCGTGGCAGGAAGTTCAGCTGCATCCAATCTGGAGGGCTTTGTTTATGTTTCGATGAATGCTTTTTATCAGGCGGCACTCACATTTACAAGCCAGAATTATGGCGCAAGGCGTATTGAAAGGATAAATAAGATCTTGATCTCGGCACTTATATCCGTGGCTGTGACAGGAATACTTTTTGGAAATACGGTTTATTTCTTTGGAAGAGATTTACTCAGAATATATACGAGCAGCGATAAGGTGATCGAGGCGGGAATGGTAAGAATACTTCTGGTCTGCTGTCCGTATTTCCTGTGTGGGCTCATGGATACTATGGTTGGCTCGTTGAGAGGACTGGGCTATTCCGTTATGCCGATGATAGTGTCGCTGGTGGGTGCCTGTGTTTTAAGGATTTTATGGATATTTACATTTTTCAGGCTTGATATTTTTCACACGCCATTTATGCTCTATATTACATATCCGTTCACATGGATGGTTACATTTCTGGCACATGTGGTCTGCTTTATAATTATCAGGCGGAAGATCGGGGTTGCCGGGAACTGAAATTCTTGTTGATATATCTTCCTGTTTGCTGTAAAATAAGGCTTTATAGCAAGTGTTTAAATTTGATTTTTGTTCGGGAATACGATGGTTGTTCCTTAGAAATGAGGTAGTGATTTGAAAGCAGAAATGATAATAGTCCTCGACTTCGGAGGACAGTACAATCAGCTGATCGCACGAAGAGTCAGAGAAGCTAATGTGTATTGTGAGGTTCATCCTTATACTTTGCCGTTGGAAAAGATTAAGGAAATGAGTCCGAAGGGTATTATTTTAACCGGCGGACCGAACAGCGTATTTGCTGAAGAAGCAGCATTGTGTCCTAAAGAACTTTTTGAGATGGGTATACCTGTTCTGGGAATCTGCTACGGTGCTCAGACGATGGCTCACCTTCTTGGTGGTACTGTTGCAACTGCACCGGTATCTGAATATGGAAAAACTACTGTGGAAGTAGAAACAAAGTCGAACCTTTTCAAGGATGTTCGCGGAACTTCGATATGCTGGATGAGTCACACGGATTATATCGAGCATATGCCCGAAGGTTTTGAAAATACAGGAAGAACTGCAAACTGTCCTGTAGCAGCAATGGAGAACGAAAGCAAGAAGCTTTATGCAGTTCAGTTCCATCCGGAGGTTGTTCATACCGAGGAAGGTACAAAGATGCTCCGGAATTTTGTAATAGATATCTGCGGCTGCGAAGGAGACTGGGAAATGGAATCTTTCGTTGAGAGCAGCAT
>CAJORC010000014.1 GCA_905236615.1 uncultured Lachnospiraceae bacterium | reverse complement strand
TTATTTTGATGAGCAGCAGAATGAATGGCTCTTTATTTGTCTTCCTGAGGTGAATGAATCCTGTGATGCGGAGAGGCTTGCGGAATATCTTATAGATAAAACCGATGAAAATGACAGCAGGGCAGTTGAACTCAGCAGTGAGTATTTCAATATTGCTGCTGAGGGAGGTGTTTCTCCTGCCGCTATCCTCGAAGACAGCACGATGAATGAAAAGACAAAAAAGCCGGTAAAAAAGAAAAAGCCGGTTAAAATAGAAAAAACGGAGTTAAGGCGGGACTTCAGCTTCCCTGAAAAAGAGAAGGAAAATGCTGCCAAAGAAGCGGATAAAAAGAAAAATCTGCGTACAGGTATAATTATCTGCATAGGTCTTTTACTTGCGGCGGTCGGACTCTATATCGTTGTTTTGTCCGATCCGGAAATTCTGGTCTGTCTGGGACTCTCCGGGGATGATTATCTTACGGCCGGAGCGGTTATAGCACTTGTTTTTGCAGCTGCGATCATAGGTGTGATACATTTTTTCAAGAAAAAAACCGGGACGGAGGATGCCTGTGTATATAGTGAATCGGATGACAGCTATTTCAGCATGGATTATCTGGACGGAGAAATTGAGAAGGCTAAGTATAGTATTTACGGAGAAGCGGAAGATGAGACAGATGATGAATTTGAAGAAGATGATTTTGAGGAAGAAGATGATGATGACGACGAAGAGACAGTAGTTCTTTCAAGATACGGAGATCACGAGGAAGGAATGCCGGAGGCATCGCTTAAGGGAAGGATTAACGGAAACACGATCGATCTTGCGATAGGAGAAACGCCTTTTCTGATAGGCAAAATGAAGGGGAAAGTCAACGGAATTATAAATGACAGCGGAGTAAGCCGGATACATGCATGTATAAGAAAAGTCGGAAACCGCTATTTCATAAACGACTTAAACTCGACAAACGGCACATGTCTGAATGATCGGAGACTTCAGGCGGACGAAAATGCAGAAATACAAAATGGTGATATTGTCAAATTCGGTCATGTGACAATGAGGTTCGTTAATATGACAGGTATATAATAAAACAGAGGCAATATGCAGTAGATATTGCCTCTGTCTGACATTTTCGATAAAATTCAGGATTCTATGCAGCACGGTACTGGTTGCAGGTAAAATAGATGATCTGGAAATTTTCACCGATGCTGTTAAGGAATGCCTTGGCTCCTTCGATCCTTGAGTCATCAAGGTTTACGAAAGGATCGTCAAGAATAACGAACGGTTTTTCATCACTGTACATTGCTTCGATCATTGCCATTCTGCGGCAGAGCCCGACGAGATCCTTATAACCTTCGCTTAAGAATCCTGTCTCACGGTTTTTGCCGAATTCTTTGAAAGTAATATTCAGATTGGAATCCAATTCATATTCCTTCTCGTCATCAGAGAGAAGAGAATAATACTTGTCGTAAGCGAGTCTGATAGGACTCATGTATTTTTCGGCAAAACTGTCACGCGCTTTTTTCAGATAAGCTTCAGTTTTGAGAAGGATATCATATTTGTGTTTAAGTTCATTAAGTCTTGCCTTGACAGTTTGATATTCCTCTTCGGCAGCCTCAATCTTTTCAAGGGCTTCTTTGCATTCGGATATATCAGCTTCAAATGTTCGGATATCATTATCCAGACTGTCTTTCGTTTCTTCAAGTTCATCGAATTTCTTGCTGAGTGTCTCCATGCCGCGCTCGTCAAAGCGTACATTGTCAACTTCTTTAAGGGCTTCGATATCGTTTGAAGATTCAAATATCTGTCTGTCGGTTCTTGCGGAATTGTAATCCATGTTGGCTTTCTGAAGCTCACGGAAAGCATCGCGCATACGGTTGATCTGCTGGGAGAGGTCATCTCCCTCGTCACAGCCTACTTCCTTCAGGAAGAGGGAAAGCTTCTGCCATTCTTCCTTGTATAATTCGGCATTGCTGACTCTCTGCTCTGCAATGTCCTTTAACTGCAGATATTCCTTTTTGTCGAAATTAAGCTGCTGAAGCATGGAAGAATAATCGTTGTTCTTAACATTCATGTACTGACGGAAGAAAGCGATTATCTTTCTTTCAGAGTCGTCTTTGACAAGAAGTTCCTTTTCGGCATTGAATTTTTCTTCTCTTAGCTGAAGCTTTTCGAAAAGCTCAAGGTCAGTAAGAAGATTGTAAAGATCCTGTGTAACGGTTTTCTTGTCAAACTCTCCGTTTAATGCAATAAGAAAATCACCGACTTTTTTATCAATATCTTTAATGACATTTTCTCTTTCAGCGAGTTCTGACAGAGTCTCTTCGAGTTCTTTTCTGCGCTCATTTTCTGCAAGGATTTTCCTGTTAGCTTCGTATTTCTCATCTTTACGGCCAAGTGCAAATGAGAGAAGTACAAGAGCGGCACCGATCAATGCAATGGTTATGCCTGCGGCAACAGGAGCGCGAAGCAGACTTGCAATGAAAGCAATAAGCAGGAGTACGATGCCGGATATGAGCATTTTCCTCGGAACGGTCGAAGCATTTGCTCTTGTGTAATTTTCGGGCAGAGGTGAAGACTTCAATACCGCAGCCCTGTCTTTTATTGCAGCAAGCTCATTTTTAAGGTTGCTGCGTCTGTTCCACTCATCTTTAAGGGAATTGATCTCGTCTTCTGTCGGAAGATATGATGAGAACTTATTTCTGTAAGCATTAAGTTCCGAAATTTCCGAAGAGGAGAGTCTTGCAGCATCGGCTTTTGACCTTTGCCCCTCGATACTTTTAATTAAAGAAGAAGCTATACTTAAATCTTCGTCATCGGGAACGCCGGCGGAAAATTCTTTTTTCAGGCTTTCAAAGCGGACGGACTGTTCATTATTGAGTCCTGATGATGAAATATTGAGCTCAAGAGCTCTGAGTTTATCCGCTCTGTCCATATTTTCATCAATTTCCGACTGGGTCGGCGCTTTTCCCGGAAAGTCCGAAGCGATCTTATTCCATCTTTCCTTGGCTTTTGTCTCGTTGTCAAGGAGTGTCTTATATTTTTCGTTGATGACTCTGAGATCGTTTAAACGGCTTAATTCGGAAAGCTTTTCCTGAATCTCTTTTTGCCGGTTTTTGCATTCGATTCGGTCTTGTTCAAGCTTTTCAAGCTTAGTGTTAAGTTTTTTATCCTTATTTATAAAATCTTCTTTTACGCTGATCTTCTTTTCAAGTTCAGTAAGGGTAAGATCCAGCTTCGAGGTTTCGCTGTCCTTTTTTGAAGGATTGAGCTGATCCTGAGCTTTCTTTATGTTTTTCATTACCGACTTGAAATTTCCGAGACCGGCAGTCTGACCTTCTACATCACCGATCTTTATATGGATTGAGTCCGTAAGATCGGTTTCGCAGTCCTGCTGTGCAACAAAAACGGTTTTTTCAAAGGATTCTGCATCTATTCCGAAAAGCTCTTCGCCGATATTTTCGCTGAAATCAGCTGAATTATCCGAGTCGATCTCAGAAACCTCAAAACTGTCTTCTTCGATTTTTTTTGAGGAAAAAATCCTTTTTATCTTATATTTTTTACCGCTCTGCTCAAATACGATCTCACCGCCGTATATGCCTGACTGCCATGGAGTATAGCGTTTTCTTTCGTTCTGGAGTTCACCGCGTTTTCCCTCACGGTCAAAACCGAAGAACATGACTCTGATAAAAGCGGCAAGGGTACTTTTTCCCCAGCCGTTGTCGTGCATTATATTATTAACACCGGGAGTGAATTCGTATGAGAAATCGCTTAATTTACCGAAGTTTTCAACGTGACATGAAACAAGTCTCATAACTCGATCTCCTCCCCTGATAAAAATTTTAACCCACAATCTATTATTTCGGATTTTTCATCTTCAGATATAGAATTGTCCTTGTGTATGATACGGACAAATTCCCCCTTTAAGGATGCCTTCTTAGCATAATCGTCATAATTGATAACGTTACTGCTTCCCATAAACTCCTCCTCATTTAAGAGCTGTTTAACCACACAAACAGTTCCCTGAAACTAAAAAAACTACTAATGTATATTTTATAATACATTAGTAGTCTTTTCAACTTGAAAAAATTTATTTAGCTTTCTTTGATTTTTTGCCTTCGTTATTGTTGTCGCTGACAGTATATGAACCGCTAAGATTGTCTCCGCTGAAGCTGATCACTTTTGTTGTCGGTTCATACGAAAACTCGCCCTTTTTGCATCTGTAGTTCTTTTTGTCTATTTTAACAGCGACTTTCTTAATATCACCTGAATTGTTAATAGGGCATTACTATTGATATATGATTTAAAGAAAAATAATCTGTTTATAGAAGTTGAGTAATAAGGTAAAATAGAGACATCATGAAATAGAAGGAGGAATTTAAGCTATGAACGAAAATATCGTAAAAAGAAATGACCTCTTGGCTCAGAAGGTCATAAAGGGACTTGAATCGCGGAATATGTCCGGATACTATGCCAAAGATGCTTCTGAGGCGCTGAAGCTTGCGCTGGAACTTATTCCGGAAGGCGGGACTGTAGCTATGGGCGGTGCTATGAGCGCACATGAGATCGGTCTTGTTGAAGCTGTTAAAAACGGTAATTACAATTTTATAGACCGCGATAAGGCTGAGAATAAGAGAGCTGCCATGCTTGCAGCATATGATGCCGATGTGTTCCTGAGCAGTGCAAATGCGATGACTGAAGATGGAATACTGGTTAATATCGATGGAAATTCAAACCGTGTTTCTGCTATTGCGCAGGGCCCGAAAAAAGTTATTTTCATAGTTGGCATGAATAAAGTATGTGATGACGTTGACGGTGCGATGAAAAGAGCAAGAAATGTTGCCGCTCCTATAAATGCGCAGCGTTTTAATCTTTCAACACCTTGTGCAAAGACCGGTTCCTGTATGAACTGCAAGTCGCCGGATACCATCTGCTGCCAGTTCCTTATCACCCGTTATTCAAAACATAAAGACAGGATACACGTTATACTTGTAAATGATAATTTGGGATTCTGAACATAAAAAAGTCCGCCGCATATTCTGCAGCGGGCTTTTTCCAAACAAAACTTTAATACAGTCCATGTCCGTAAAGTATCTGGACAAGCGGAGAGTCTTTATCAAGAATGATGGTCTTATCGCCGCTCTTGAGCGAGTTTTCCAGAGCATCAAGACTTCGTGTGAAGTTATAGAAAGCTGCTTTGTCGGGAGTATTGTATGCGTCCTGAAGGGTCTTCATGTATTCTGCTTCACCTTCGGCTCTGAGAACCTCGGCCTGTTTATTGGCTTCGGCCTTCTTGATCGCAACCTCCTTGTCGGTCTCATTGCGGATCTTCTGCGCATCTGAATCACCCTCAGCCTTGTATTTGGCAGCTATGTTCTGACGTTCTGAGATCATTCGGTCGTAAACGGCTTCCTTATTATCATCCGGAAGATCGAGCACTTTGATAACGGCTTTGTTTATACTTATGCCGTAATTTCCGATATCGGAATTTGCGCCTTCCGTGATCATATTAGTGAGCTTTTCGCCCCTTGCTTCGATGATTCCGTCCTGTGACATCGAGCTTATGATGTTTTTTGTCGCATTGTAGGATGCAACACTTACACGATCCTGTGCACCGGTTATGGAGCCGTTCAGAGTCTGAACGAATTTGGTGGGATTAACGACCTTCCACATTACATAATCATCGGCGATCATTGATTTTTTATCCCGGGTGATTACATCAGAGGGTGCGATATCGTATAGCTGAATGTTCTTCGGAACATAGGTTACCTCCTGGACAAAGGGTATCTTTACCTGAAGTCCCGCACTGTCTTTGATGTCAACTATCTTACCGAACTGCCTTACAACCGCATATTTGTCATTTGTTACCGTGTATAAGGAATTTCCTGCGATAAAAAGGCAGAATACCAAAATGATGGCAATTAATGCTTTTAATCTTTTAACCATATTCATATCCTCCGTTAGAGTTAGTCAGCATTGTTTTCCGAAACTGAAGCAGAAGCAGCGACTGCAGCGCTCAGATCGCCCAAAGGCAGAAGCTTGTTCGTACCGCCATCATCGATGTAAAGTTTTACATCAGGGAGCACGGATTCTACAGTTTCATAGAACATTCTCTGTTTTGTTATAAGAGGATATTTCTGGTATTCTTCATAAGTTTTGTTAAAACGCTCAACCTGACCGGCTGCTTCGCTTATCCTTGTTTCCTTAGAAGCAGTAGCATCCTGAACGATCTTATCGGCTGCAGCTTCTGCCGCAGGGATTTTTTCACTCTGATAAGCTTTTGCATTGTTAATGGCGGTTTCAGCACCCTGCTTTGCGTTTTCAACAGACTTGAATGCAGCACGGACTTCGTCTGTCGGGGGCTCGGAATCCTGAACCGTGATATTTACGACCTCGATACCGATATCATCCTCTGAAAGTTCTTCGACAAGCCTGTCCTTGACTTCGGACTGTATCTGACTTTTACCTGTGGTGATCGCATCATCAACCGTGTAATCGGAAACGGTTGACCTGATCGCAGCCATTGCTTCATTTAAGACTATCGCTTCGGGATTGCCTGCATTATAAAGGTACTTGACCGGATCTGAAACCCTGTACTCCAGATAAAAATCAATATTGATAAAGTTGAAATCCGAGGTGATCATTAACGAATCGGCATTGTTTGAGGCCGCAGTCGGATTTGCTTCACCCTCAACGGAGCTCGGATTGTATCCGATTGGCATACCTACGGTCGTTGTCGAGATTTTATGAACCCTTTGTACAAAAGGCAGTTTGAAATAAAGTCCGGCGCTCCTTACGCTCTGAACCTGTCCAAACTGAGTAACTACTGCCTGCTCCTGTTCACCCACACTGTAAAAACAGGAGTTGATCGACAAAGCTGCCAATAATACTATAACAGTGATTATGATGCCTCTGACGATCTTGTCCGTACTTTTGTTGGGTTCCATGTCCACAACATTGTCGTACGGATTTTTCCTTCTTCCAAAATTAAACATCTTTTTCATCCCTTTCTCCTCTGAATTTGATAGCTATTATAACCGAAAAAGCAGATATTGTTAAGGTTTTGGGAAAAACAGAAAAAAACACTTTCCGGCAGATCATA
>CAJORC010000013.1 GCA_905236615.1 uncultured Lachnospiraceae bacterium | reverse complement strand
TATTTTTTTGCCTTCGGACAGATGATTTTATTCAATAATAGCTGATAAACAGAGAAAGCGTTGCCAAAACTATTGTAAATAAAAATGAGCGCTTTTAGAATTAGATTCGATTGCGTAAAAACCTGTTGTTAAGTAAAAAGAGGATAGAAAGTATGAAAATAGATATGGAAGAGGCCATGAGAACCTATGGAGACATGGTTTTGCGGCTTGCTGTCGTGAATACAAAAGACCGGACGGCGGCTGAAGATGTTTTTCAGGAAGTTTTTTTGAAACTTTTTCGTTATCAAAAGAGTATTACTTGTGAGGAGCATTTAAAATCGTGGCTTATAAAAGTTACCCTGCAACGATCTTATACTTATACGCATTCCCCATGGAATACCTCTACAGAAGCTCTTTTCAGGGAAGAAGACCTGCTCGATGAAGAGACGGAAGAGACTATGTCGGATACAGAGAAGGAATCTGATGTTACAAGAGCGGTGATGGGACTTCCAAAAAAATATAAAGAGGTAATTCATCTCTTTTATTATGAGGAATTATCGGTTAAAGAAATTGCGGAAATACTGGGAGAAAAAGAAGCGACGATAAAGACAAGACTTGCAAGGGGCCGAAGTATCTTAGAAGAAAGATTAGGGGAGGTTTACGCTTTATGATGAACGAATACAGAACTGATATCAGCAAAATACATGCATCAGAAGAATTGATCCGGAAAACACTTGAGAAAATAGGAAAAGAAGAAAAGAAGAGCAAAAACAAAGCTGCAAAGATAGTGAGATTAGGAACTCCTGTACTGGCAGCTGCAGCAGCGATTGTTGTCTTTGTAAATATCGGAGTTATGAACAGAAGTCATTTGACGATCAATCAGATCGACCAGGTTGAGGTCAGAACAGAGACATCAGGTCTGTTCATGCCGTTTGGTGCAGCCGGCTCCGGCGAAATGACAGAAGAAGAGTTTAATGATCACATAGGTCTGGATTGTGAAAATCTATTTGAAGAAGCTGAATTTGATAAGTCAGTAATTACAGGAGAAAAGGGAATATTCTACTATGAGATGGAAGCGGTTCAGGTTTCGGTCAAACTCTCAAAGACAGAGGACCTAATACCGGAAAGTATGAAAAATCTTGAAAGCTCAGATTTAGCCGGTCATGAATTATGTCTGGCAAAAGATGACCGGAACTATTATGCAGCAGGAAACGAAAATGGAATAAATTATTGTGTTACCGTTCAGGGCACTAATGACAAGGGATTTGAGAAACTTATAAAAGATTTTTTGAAAAATTTTTGAAAAAACTCAAAAAAAAATGAAACCTTTTGAAGTTTTAAAAAGTATTACTTATAGAGGGAGATGAAAAAAGGAAAAAATAGGAAAAGGAGAAGAAGTATGAAAAAGAGATTTATCAGATTTTTAGCAATGGCAGCTGCAACAGCAATATCAATTTCATCAAGCGGATGTGCTTCTGCAGACATGACGGTACGTGCGGCAGCTAAAAAGAAAACTGAAGCAAGAGAGGATAAGGACGAAGGAAGGTCTGAGAAAAAGCATCACAGCAAAAAGAAAATAAAAGCCTATGATGAAAGAAAAGAGACTCTGATGGTCTACATGGTCGGTTCAAATCTGGAGTCAGAGATCGGGGCAGCAACAAAAGATCTTCAGGAAATGGCACTTAGCGGATATGATCCTGATGAGATGAACATAGTAGTATGTGCCGGAGGTGCAAATAAATGGTGGAATACATCGGTTGAGGAAGATGACCTTACGATGTATGTCATGGAGGATAAGGATATCGTTCCGGTATATGAGATGGAAAACCAGAATATGTCAGAGCCGGAGACGCTTGCGGAATTTATCAACGAGGCCAAAAAAGATTTTCCGGCTGAGGACTATTCACTTCTTCTCTGGAATCACGGAGGCGGATCGGTAGCAGGCTATGGTGCAGATGAAAAATATGGCTATGAAATGCTTTCGATAACTGAGCTTGGTAAGGCGATTCACAATTCGGATGTCTGTCAGGAGGGCAAGTTTGAGTGGATAGGCTTTGACGCATGTATGATGGGCATGATTGAAGTTGCGGATACGCTTAAGGATGATGCAAACTACATGATCGCCTCAGAGGAGATCGAAGCTCAGGACGGATGGGATTACAGTGTGCTGGGTGATATCACAAAGGAGAATGCATATAACGGTGAGGATGCCGGAGAACTGCTTACAGAGGCTTATGGAAGATATTACGAGGAAAATTATCATTATGTTCCCGACTATACACTTGCCTGTGTAGATATGTCCAAGGTTGACAAGGTCAAGTCTGCGCTGACAGCATTTGCCAGAAAAGCAGACGGCGCTCTTGCAAAAGGTGATTATTCGAAGATCGCAAGGGCAAGAGATAATACAAAGTCTTTTGGAAGGGATGGAAATGCGAGCCTTTATGATTATGTGGATCTGGGATGCTTTTCAAGAGAGATAGAAGATCTTTATCCTGAAGAGGCAGCGGAACTTAAAGATGCTGTAGATGACTGTGTGATACATAATGTGACAAATATCCGCAGAGCCAGCGGTATGTCAGTGTATTTTCCTTATGAAAATACAGATATGATGGAAAACATGATAAAGATGTATGATGCGGAAAATTACAACGATAATTACAGCTCTTTCATACATGATTTCACCGGTGTACTTAATGGAGAAGAAATTATTGAATGGACAGTCAGGGATAATAAGCCTACTGCAAAGGAAGACAGTAAAAAGGAATTTTCCGTAAAGATCAGCAAGGAAGAAGCTGAAAATCTTTCGGCTGCATACGCATCTATCTGGGAAAAGGATGAAACGGATGAGAGCGGAGAAACTTATATATTCTGGCTTGACAGCGAAAATACAGCGGTTGATGAAGACGGAAATCTGAATGCGGATATAGATGGCAAGAGATTTTTCTTAACTGATGACAGCGGTGAAAAGTATCCCATATACGCAATACAGACTGAGAGTACCGATGAGTATGCTGAATATGTAACTTATCTTACAAAGGGTCACATGACAGGTGATACTTCAAACGTTTCGATATATATAAGAGTTGATGATAAGCATCCTGAAGGTGTGATCACCGGAATATACGAACTGAATAGCGCTGAAAAAATCGGATATGCCCAGAAGAAAGTTGAAACAATAGAAGACGGAGAACATCTGCTTTTAAGCTATTTTTCAAGAAAGATAAAGTTTAATGATGATGGTTCTGTGGAACCTTTTGATACATGGGAAGAAGCAGGCCTCATCGGCAATGAGTTTGATGTAAAAGGACAGTTAAAGGTAGTCTTCGAGAAGCCGGAGACAGAACATGATTATATAGGTCTTTTTGACATTCGTGATACGCAGGGTAAGAGTCACTACTCTAATTATATAAATATTAATGTGGATTAAAAAAGGGAGGATAATGAAGATGATTAAAAGAAGATTATTAACAGCAGCGTTGGCAGCAGTTTTGGTATTCAGCACAGTGGGATGCGGAAGCATTAGTTCTGTGGCAAGCATCGGGCATAAGAGTCTTTTTGAATTACCGGGTCAGGACAAAGATGAGACAGAGGATGAAAGAGAAGACTACGAAGATGATCACAAGGATGAAAAGGAAGATAACGAAGACGATGACCTGAAGGAAAAGGATGATGATAAAGATGACAAAGATGAAGAAGATGGAAATGAAACTTCATCCATGTCGGATAAAGAGATCATCAAAGAACTTGGTGATGACATCGGATCAGCAGAGTTCGCAGTAGACGGTGAGATCTACAAGCTTCCGGCAAGGGTATCTGACTTCGAGAAAAAAGGCTGGAAAGTTGATGAAGAAAAAACAGAGCAGTACGTTGAGTCAGAGAGCTGGGGGGAAATCTATCTTTACAAGGGTGATCAGAATCTCTTCTTAAGAATGTATAATTATGAAGATTATATAGTAAGTGCAGTTGATGGTCTGGTAGTTCTTGCAGTAGTTGAAGACAAAGATAATACGCTCATGTACCTCCCAACAGGAGTAAATACGGGAATGGATCTGGATGAGGCGGAATATGCTCTTGAGGAAAGCAATGT
>CAJORC010000012.1 GCA_905236615.1 uncultured Lachnospiraceae bacterium | reverse complement strand
TGAAAGGCATTGAAAATGAGGGTATTGGTTGTAGAAGATGAGGTTAGGCTGTTAAAGCAATTAACTAACCGGATCCGTGAGGCTCTGCCAAAATCGGAAATCGCAGCTTCGTCATACCCCTATGTACAGAGGTGCAAAACAGGGGTTATATATCCAATGTTTCGGCAGTTTTGAGGCGAAGCAAACAGGATAGACGATATAATAGTTGAGATACATGATCTGGATATTGAGCTTGTTACGATACATGACCGCCCTGAGGGCAACAAACCCGGAAAATATAATTACATCATTGAAGTCGAAGCTGACGGAGGTATTACGGATGCTCAAATAAATGCCATAAGCAGTATTGATAAAATCAGATTTTTTGGTAGCTTTGACAAAGTTTTAAAGTAGGGTTTTCAGACATGAAATCACGGATTCACTTATCGGAGCATTTTACATACAGTAAATTACTTCGGTTTACGCTGCCGTCCATTGTGATGAATGTTTTTCTTTCACTGTACACTATTGTGGACGGATATTTTGTCGCTAATTTTGCGGGCAAGACAGAATTTGCGGCTGTCAATCTGAGCATGCCCGTACTGAATATTCTCGGAACTATCGGGTATATGTTCGGTGCAGGAGGCAGTGCGTTAGTTGCGAAGACCTTAGGGGAAAAGAATCGTGAACAGGCGAATCGTCTGTTTTCACTGATCGTGCTGGTATCCTCCTGTTTGGGTATTTTGATGACGGTGTCGGGTTTTATCTTTATGCCCCGGATTACAGCCATGCTGGGTGCGGAAGGGAAGCTCATTGAAGACAGCGTGCTGTACGGCCGGATCTTTATTTTGGCACTGCCGGCATGGATATTATCGTATGAGTTTCAGCTTTTCTTTGTCACCGCTGAAAAACCGGGGCTGGGACTAGCTGTCACAGTATGCGCAGGACTTTGCAATATTGTACTCGATGCAATCTTTATTATCGGCTTTGGGTGGGGAATTGCGGGTGCGGCGGCAGCTTCGGCTTTTAGCCAGATCGTAGGAGGCGTGTTTCCTCTCATATATTTTTTCCGTAATAATAGTAGTCTCCTTAAGCTGGTAAAGCCTGCATGGGATGTCAGGTCGCTTGTTAAATGTATAGCAAACGGCTCTTCGGAATTCATGGCGGAAGCCGCCACATCCTTTGTAGGGATCATCTACAATGTTCAGCTGCTTAAATATGTGGGGGAAGACGGAGTTGTCATCTACGGATTGCAGATGTATGTCAGTCTGTTTCTTTCCGCTGTTTTCGTAGGATATTCTAATGGAGTGGGACCTGTGATTGGCTTTCACTATGGCGCACAGGATCACAGGGAACTTAAAAACCTGCGTAAAAGGAGCCTGATGCTGATCGGACTGACATCCGTTTTGATGTTTGTTCTTTCGGAAATACTGGCTTATCCGTTTTCTGCTATGTTTCTACAGGACACAGAAAGGCTCCTGCCATATGCAGTACATGCATTTCGTATTGTCTCTGTGGCATACCTGTTCACGGGGATGGCAATTTTTGGTTCAGCCTTATTTACTGCTTTGAATAACGGTCAGGTATCTGCGTTGATATCATTTTTGCGGACGTTTGTGTTTGAGCTTGGGGCTGTGCTTTTGCTGCCGATGCTAATGGGCATAGATGGAATATGGTACTCAATTGTTTTTGCAGAGCTGATGGCAGCTGCCGTTGGAGGCATATTTATAGCTGCGTTGCAAAGAAAGTATCAATACTGAGGAATGAGTATTACTGCAGAAAGGAGCCTTTATGGAATGGGAAGTAAGCTTAATTGAGTGGATGCAGGCTAATCTCGACAGCTCAGGGGTTTTTGTGAAGCTGCTGGCATTTCTTGGTGCAGAGGCTGGTCTGCTTATACTTGTTCTGGCTGCTATGTTTTGCTGGAAAAAGACAGTTGGGCAAAAGATGGCAATGATCGTTATGACGATGAATATATGGCTCCCCATGATCAAATCTGTTGTGCTAAGACCCAGACCATATATGGAGCATCCCGAAAGGATTAAAGCACTGGTTGTAGATGCAGAAGGAGCTGCCATGGATGTGGCGGCTCAGGGATATTCATTCCCAAGTATGCATAGTGCCTCTATCCCTGCATTATACTTTACTCTGGCAATGGAAGCTAAAAAGAGATGGCTATGGATCATTGCAGCAGTCCTGACGATGCTGGTAGGTGTTTCCAGAGCTGTGGTCGGTATGCACTATCCGACGGATGTGATGGCAGGATGGTTTCTTGGTTTTGCTGTGATTGGTGTATTTGCCCTGCTTGACCGATATATACATAAGGAGTGGTTGTATCATATGATTCTGTTATTATCAGCAGTTCCGGGACTATTTTATGTGCGCACGAATGATTATTTTACATCTCTGGGATGTCTGATTGGAGGAATAGCAGCATTTTATTTTGAACGAAAATATGTAAACTTTCAGGACACACGAAGTATTCCGGCAATGATACTGCGCATGATCGGTGCAATATTAATATATTTTGTTGTAAATACGTTACTAAAAATGCCTTTTGATAAAGAGTTTCTTGCGGGAGTAAGTCTCCTCGCTTTTCTTATCAGAATGGTCCGGTACGCCATTATCATATTTCTGATAATGGGTGTATATCCTATGGTTTTCCCATTATTTGAGCGGGTAGGGAAGAAGCAATGAGAAAAAAGCATATGAACGTATTCCTAAAGGTAACCTTACAATCGAGAATTTGCATTTATTTTTTACAAAAAAATTCATTACAGGTATTGACTTAGAGTTAACTCCAAGGTGTATAGTGCAGATATAAGACACCAAAACAAATCGATTTGAATGGAGAAATGTTTATGACTATCAAGGAAGTCTGTGAGAAATATGATATTACACCGGATACGCTTCGTTATTATGAGAGAGTTGGCGTTATTCCGGAAGTAAATAGAACGAAGGGTGGTATCAGAGATTTCTCTGAAGAGGATATCAAATGGGTTGAAAATGCCATTTGCATGCGAAGCGCCGGTGTTCCTGTGGAAATGCTGATTGAATATGTAAAGCTCTATCGTGAAGGTGATTCTACCATGGAAGCAAGAAAAAATCTTCTTGTTGAAGCGCGTGTGGCAGTTCAGGAAAATCTTAATAAATATCAGGCAACCATGGACAAAATAAATTACAAGATTTCCAGATATGAAGAAGCGATAAAGACAGGTGTCCTTTCCTGGGATGCTGAAAACACAAAGAAAGATTGATGCAGAAGGAATAAGGAGAATAAGGAATATGCAGAATTGCTGCCGGAGCAAAGTATGATGGTGATCCATGGGATCTGATTTCTTACAAGGTTAAGGCACAGGCGGCGCTTCCAATCGTGGATATCATTACACTTGCAGCCACAGGTAGTGAGTATGATTGCGGTGGTGTTATTTCAAGAACAGAGACAAATGACAAGATTGGATATATGGATTCATTACTTTATCCGGAAGTTTCTTTCTTAGATCCTGCATATACATTTACAGTTTCAAAGAAGCAGACTGCAGCAGGCTGCGCTGATGCTATGAATCATATTATGGAGCAGTATTTCTGTGAGGATTCTACACATCTAAATGATGGATTTATGGAAAGTGCATTAAAGAGCCTTATGATAAATGCTAAGAAATGTCTGGAAAATCCAGAGGATTACACTGCAAGAGCAGAGATGATGCTGACATGTACTTATGGATGTAATGGAATCTATTCTCTTGGTAACAGCCAGTCAGGATGGCCTTGTCATGGAATGGAGCATGCTCTTTCGGCATATTATGACATTACCCATGGTGAAGGACTTGCAATCATTACTCCAAGATGGATGAAGCATATCCTTAGTGAGAAGACCGTTGATAGATTTGTAAAATATGGTGTCAACGTATTTGGAATAAATCCTGATCAGGATAAATATGAGATTGCAAATCAGGCAATTGATGCTACCTATAAGTTCTTTGAATCAATCAATATTCCTATGCACTTACAGGAAGTTGGAATTGATGAAAGCCGCATTGATGAGATGGCAAAACATGTAGCAGATAATGAAGGCCTTGAAAATGCTTGGGCACCGCTTTTACAGAAGGATATTGCAGATATTTTTAGAGCATCGTTATAAAAAATACCAGTGAGATTATCATGGCAGAGAGAAAATAGTTCAAACAGCAGGAAGAAATGCACTCGGTGATTTTGCTCCCGAGTTCGCGCAATACAATGATCTATGCGGGATGGCCTTAGGCATGGGCTGTATTTAATCTTGCAAAAGAAGTATATGGAGAGGAGTAGAGCGGATGAAATACGAAACAAAAGAGGGTTTTGATAAAGCAAACATGTTTGGACAGGGAAATCCTAACGATGGATTTGCACAGTATTTTGTAGGTAATAGCTTTTTAAATCCTCTGACTGATTTTAAGAATGGGCAGTTTCCGCTTTTTAATGTAACCTTTGAACCGGGATGTCACAATAACTGGCATATCCATCATGCAGATAAAGGTGGCGGACAGATTCTAATCTGCACTGCAGGTGAAGGCTGGTATCAGGAAGATGGTAAGCCGGCACAGGAATTGAAGGAGGGCACAGTTATCGTGATCCCGCCAAATGTAAAACATTGGCATGGAGCAAAGAAAGATAGCTGGTTTTCACATATTTCTCTGGAGGTTCCCGGCGAGAACACAAGTAGTGAATGGTTGGAAGCAATTTCTGATGAAGAGTATAATTCACTAAAATAATAGAAAAGGGACGGGCAACCGACTCATTTTATCAGATAAAGGAGGATATTTTGATGAGTAGAGTAAATTTTGGAGCAAAACCACTTATGTATCCGCAGCCGGTACTGATTATCGGAACCTATGATGAGAACGGAGTTCCAAATGCTATGAATGCAGCATGGGGTATTACAACTGATTTTAAAGAAATTACAATCAGTCTTTCGGATCATAAAACTACTGATAATCTTAAAATAAAGAATGCCTTTACGGTAAGTATGGCTACGGAAGATCAGGTGGTTCCTTGTGATTATGTAGGTGTTGAATCAGGGAGAAAGGTTCCTGATAAATTTGATAAAGCTGGATTCCATGCTACCAGGAGTGAATTTGTGGATGCACCGCTTATTGATGAGCTTCCGCTTGCTATGGAATGTAAGGTAAAAAGCTTTAAAGATGGAATTCTCGTCGGGGAAATCGTAAATGTATCTGCAGATGAAAGCGTAGTTACAGATGGAGCAGTGGATATTACAAAAGTAAAGCCTATTAGCTTTGATCCTTTTGGAAATGCATATTTTGGCGTTGGAGCTAAAGTAGGAAATGCTTTTAAAGATGGACTGGCATTAAAATAAACCCATAGTGAAGTTGGATTAGATAATTATCAAATCCAAAGCGGGGAATGAAGAACTCTGGCATAATGCAGTTGAATACCCCCGAGACTTTTGTTGGTCACCTTTACACCTTTTTTTACTTCAAAAAATCCGTTTTCATCCATTCCGGGATAGGAATCATCTGCCTCAAATCAGATACCTGTATTCCGGTCATACGCCATAACCCGGAAATTAAGTACCTCACCCTTATCGTAATCAAGTTCGTCGCAGCTGAGTTCAAAATGAAATACTACATCCTTATACCATCAAAATCAGAGCTTCTTTCTGTTATGTTTCCTGAGCCTCTGGTGTTCAAGGCTAAAATACTTGTATAGAAATATATACCCATTTTATAAACCTCTTTATATTGCACTTCGGGCTTCTTTCTCTGTATAATTAAGATAATTGATTACAGATGTTTTGAGTATCTGCATTCGGCATTAACATATTGTTGATAAGTATGTGGATAACGTGTTAGTTTAAAGTGTATAAGTAGTTTTTTATTAGCGGAGGTGCTTCATGAAGATTGCAATGGCAAATGATCATGCAGGAACAGCAATGAAGAATGAAATTAAAAAGTATTTGCTGGATAATGGCTATGAGGTAGAGGATTTTGGAACTTCTGATGAGAATAGCTGTGATCTGTCTGATTTTGTATATCCGGCTGCGCTTGCCGTAGCTAAAGGAGAGTGCGACAGAGGTATATTCTGTGATGGTGTAGGATATGGCAGTGCCCTGATTGCAAATAAGATTAATGGATGCTATGCCGCAGTATGTCAGGATCCGTTATGTGCAACTCTTGCAAGGCAGCATACTGATTCTAATATACTATGCCTTGGAGCAAAGATAATCGGAGGGCTTATGGCGATGGAGGTAGTCAAGACATGGCTCAACACGGAACCGCTTATGGAAGATAAGTATCGCAGAAGAGTCCAAAAGGTATGTGATATTAACGATAAGCACTGTGTACCGGTTAAAGATTGATTTTTTGTGAGCCTGTGTTGTTAATGATTTAATGGAGTGGATTGAGAGGGAAAGATAGTTATGACAACAAATGATATTGAAGTATTCGGACATAGCAGTATTAAAATAAAGGCAGGAAACAAGAATATTTACATTGATCCGTATGAGATAAAGACCGTGCCCAAAGATGCTGATTTTATTTTGATAACACATGACCATTATGATCATTTCGCACCTGAGGATATTGAGAAGGTTGCAAATCCAGGTACAGTTATGGTTGTACCGGAGAAAATGGATACTAAGGCACAGATAGTTGCCGGACTTCTTCGTGAGATTGTTACCGTTGAGCCCCGTGTTTATCGGGAATTATATGGTATAGAATTTGAAACGGTACCGTCATACAATGCTCTGAAACCATTTCATCCAAGGAGTGCCCAATGGGTCGGCTATATTTTAAGGATTGATGGAAAGAGAATCTATATCGCCGGAGATACTGATGCTACGAAGGAAGCCAAGGCTGTGAAATGTGACATTGCTCTTGTACCTATCGGCGGAACGTATACCATGGATGTAAGGAAAGCTGCGGAGCTTGTGAATCTGATCCGCCCTGAAGTTGCAATCCCGATTCATTATGGAAGTATAGTAGGAAAGCCTTCAGATGGTGAGGCGTTTGCAGAACTTGTGGAGCCACCGGTGAAGGTGGAGTTGAAGATTAGGTTTTGAAGTAATGGAACCGATCTGATATAAAAGGTTGAGGGAAAACTTGTTGACAGATGGATATTCTGTTTCTATAATATACATAGAAAAAAATCTATATGTGAGACGAGTATGGATAAAATTTACAAGGAAACTGCAAAAGTTCTTAAGGCAATATCTGATCCCAAGCGACTCAAGATAGTAGATATGCTTTCTTGTGGAGAGCTTTGTGCATGTGAGATATTGGAGGAGTTTAAGATCACTCAGCCAACCCTGTCACATGATATGAGAGTATTGGTAGAAGCTGGGATTGTAGTAGACCGTAGAGAAGGAAAAAATATCTACTATAGTCTTAATACAGACACACTTGACCGGGTACAGTTGACACTTGGAAGAGTCTTTTCGGGAGGCTCGGACTGTATTTGCCATAATAAAAATGCATCCGGTGAAGATTGTTGACTTTCCTGACAAAGAAACCGGATTATTCCGGTTTTCTTTTAACTTAACATATGGAATAATTTCAATAATTCAATGGTGTATCTAAAGGTGTTCAGATAGAAGGAGTTCTCAATTTGATAGTAGCAAATCTGGATCCCGTTAAAGCTGCGGAGGAGTACCGTGAAAGTGTGGTTGGTCCATATCGTGGCAAGCTTCCGGAATCGGCGATAAGGAACATGGAAGAACAGCTTTCCGGATTAGAAGATAAGAAGGGAGTCTATAAACAGGCAGTTGATACATTGGATGATGATAGTCTTACAATGCTTGTGCTGGTAGCGCGTCCTGAGTCAAGAATATGTATGTCTTTATGCATCAATGACAGCATATCTTCACGATTAAACATCATGATAGTTGTAGGTTCCAGCGCTACAACATCACATGGGTATATACGTCTTGCTGAGAATGAAGTTTCAGGAGAACATGCTGTAAATGCTGATGAAGCAAGAAATGGTTGTCCCGTAGGTGCAATTGAGATGGAGCGAAGCGGAATCGAGGTGCCAGGCGAGATACTTGGTGTCACATAAGTACAACTTATCAAAAAGCAGGGAAAATCGAATTGATGATTCTCCTTGCTTTTTTTATACTTTTACCCATGAATCGGTATGCAGGAGATTAAGGAGCATCAGTATGTCAGATAAGAGAAAAATCGGAAATAGTGAACTGATAGTAAGTGCCGTAGGACTTGGATGTATGGGTTTATCCCAGAGTTATCCTCCCTTCCCGGAAAAGGAGGAAAGCATCCGTTTCCTTCGTCGTGCTGTGGAGATGGGGCAGACCTTCTTTGATACATCCGAAGCGTATGCGGCAGGAAGTAATGAGGAACTTGTTGGAGAAGCACTTGCGCCTGTAAGAGAGAAGATGGCTATACCGAGTGGCGTGAGCCTGTCAGTGATGAAGACTACAATAAACTTTAAGAAATGGAGGATTTAATAATGAAGAAAGATGTAATGATCGTAACGGGTGCGGGGCAGATTTCGATGGCGATTGCCAGAAGGGTCGGATTTGGAAAGAAGATC
>CAJORC010000011.1 GCA_905236615.1 uncultured Lachnospiraceae bacterium | reverse complement strand
ACTGCTCATTATCAGGGTGAAGAGTGCAGATCATTGCATGGCGGAACGATAAAAGGAATTGAAGAAAACCTTGATTACATAAAAGAAATTGGCTGTAACTGTATATATCTTAATCCGTTCTTTGTTGCGAGTTCCTACCATAAGTATGATCTTCTTGATTACTTTCACGTGGATCCAACAAGGGGAACGGATGATGATTTCAAATCCCTGGTACAGTCTGCACATAAGTTGGGAATAAGAGTTATCATTGACGGTGTTTTTAACCATGTATGTTTCAGGCATCCTTTTTTTAAAGATGTACTTGAAAAGGGCAAAGGGTCTGAGTATTACGACTACTTTTATCAGTTGCCGGATACTCCCTCGTTTCCTGAAAGAGGAGAGGTTCCTGAGTATCTTTGCTTTGCATATGTTCCTGAAATGCCAAAGACAAATACTTCGAATCCCGGGCTGAGAGACTATTTCTGCAGCGTAGGCTCGTACTGGGTAAAAGAATTTGATGTAGATGGTTGGAGGCTTGACGTAGCAAACGAAGTGGACGATCAATTCCTTCGAGCATTCAGAAATGCAGTCAAGAAGGAAAAACAAGATGCGATTGTCATTGGGGAGGTATGGGAAAATGCTAACCATTATGTAAACGAAAAACTGATGGACAGTGCCATGAATTATGATTTCAGAAGATTCTGTGCTCAGTTCTTTGCAGAAAGAAGCATTGATGCAGCTGAATTTGATGCAAGAATAACGAATCTTATTATGAGATACCCTAAGCAGGCTTTGTTTTCACAGCTCAATCTCTTAGACAGCCATGATGTCAGTCGATATCTAACTGTATGCAGGGAAAACAAAGACAGAATGGAACTCTCGGTTCTTTTCCAGATGGCTTTTATAGGGATGCCAAGCATTTTCTATGGTGATGAAAAAGGCCTTTACGGACTGACTGAGCCGGAATACAGACGCCCAATGGAATTTGATAAGGACGACAGTCTGGAAGAGGTATACCGATCCCTTATAGCGCTAAGAAAGCAATACTCCTGCTTTAGCAGAGGAGAATATGAGACAATTCTGGCTGAAGGATCCGCATATGGCTTTAGAAGATATGATGATAATGGAGCCATTACAATATATATGAATAATGGTGAAAAACCATTGTCTGTAAATTCTGAGGGAAGCATAATTGTAAGTAAGAACTATGACAATGGAACTATTTCGGAATATGGTTACTTGGTTATGATGACAAAATAAGGATGGGATTATGGCATCAACAATTTATGATCTTGCAGAGGCTGCAGGAGTGTCAATTTCAACAGTATCAAAAGCTCTTAGCGACAGTTATTCAATATCCGAAAAGACCAAGAAAAGAATAAGAGAGATTGCAGATAGTATGGGATATCAGCCAAATGCCAGAGCCAGAAGCTTTGCTCGACAAAAAAACGGCATTATTCTTTTTGCTGCAGATCTTTCCAAAGGAGTCGGGTTTGAAAATCCTCATATGTTTGAGATAGTGACCGGAGTAGACAGATATCTGGATGAAAAAGGGTATTCATTGGTACTTAAGCATGTTACCAAAGAAACTGCTCCTGAAGCAGTGAAAGAACTTATGCTGGGAGAAGAAGCGGACGGGATTATTATTCATGCCGGTGTTCTTACAAAACAACTCGCTTTTGTTTTGGGAAAAGAGGCATATCCACATCTTATAATAGGCAAGCCGGACTTTGCCAACACTTTGAGCTGGATTGATGTAAGTCACGAGGCTGCCGGACAGATTGCCGCCAATTATCTTCTTGATAAAGGCTATAGACGCATTGTTTTTCTCATGGGAGATTCCAGAGAGGATCAGATCTCCCTAAGAAGACTGGACGGGATAAATATTGTATTTGAGGAAGAGGAATTGTCAATTGAAACGATAAGAGAAATTAAGAGTTTTAATGACAGCCGCAAGATCACGGAAGAGATTCTTAAAAGAGAATTGCTTCCTGAAGTCATCCTATGTACAAATAATTATCTTGCTATGGGGTGCATTCAGAGCATTCGGGCAGAAAAGCTGGATGTTCCGGAAGATATAGCTATCATGACTTTCGACAATTATCCGTTCTCAATGCTTACCGAACCCACACTGACAGCTATAGAAGTTGATATGTATGATATGGGAAATGAAGCCGCCAGATTTATCTTGCAGCGGATAAAAAAACCTAATCTCCAGACTCAATCATTTTGTACAACGCCTATTCTTATAGAAAGGCAATCTACATGATAAAAATACTGATGCTATATTTGTCATTCGTAATCTATATCCCCTCTACACGTGTGGAGGGGTATTCTATTTTTTGTCAGTACCACATCTAACGAACGTTAAATATGCCATTATCCTTATAATGAAATCAGTATAATAATAGGAGATTTGGACTCTCGTAAAAAACATGAGTAGATAAGCCAAGGCTAATGCCCTGGCTCAAATTTTTTTAAATTTGTCAAAAAAGTGTTGACTCCTACGTTACGTAATAGTTTATGGTATAGTCACACGTGAAGGAGATGAAAGCCATGATGACAGTAAATGAAGTAAGTAAGCTGACAGGAGTAAGTATACGCACCTTGCAGTATTACGACAAAATTGGACTT
>CAJORC010000010.1 GCA_905236615.1 uncultured Lachnospiraceae bacterium | reverse complement strand
TGAATTTCTGACCATTTTTATGACGGAATAAAAAAAGATGATTCATCGTTTATATCGATTAAATCACCTGATTTGCTTACATTTGAGTATTATAGTTTATATATTTCCGTGTTCGGCTAAAAATGCATCAACTTGACATAAATCCATATTTTATATATACTAAAATAGTTTATAAGGGATTTCGTAGACCTGCACATTCTACGAATCTTCTATCAAAAATATAAGCTGGAGATATGAGCTTTTGCCCTTCATCTCCAGCTTTTTTGACTTCTTATATCTAATTTTTAACCAAAATAAACAACTTCTTCTTCCGGTGCGTCCGCCGGTTCTATAGACTTTGCGCGCAAAACCGGTGCTTCCTGTCCGTAGGACTTGCTAAAAGCAGAATCCATCTCGGCTGTTACCCAGACAACCTGTTTTTCCTTTAAATTCGAGACTCCCTCATATTTGCATGGAAAACCTACGAACTGTATATCTGCGGCGCAGCAGGTCATTGCAAACCTTCCGGGTACAAACACGTCTTCCTTGGCCTTCTTGGGCTTATAAACTACGCCCTTAAATTTGAATACCTTGCCTCTGTAGCTTTCAACGTTGTCAAAGCAGTCCATATACCAGACACCGAAATCATCATCTGCAACTTCAATGACCGGTGCAGTAATATCGTAAGGCAGTTCCTCTTTGATATCATTATTGATCTGGCCGTTATTCATTTCGAAAATGACCTGAGCCCTGCGGTTTTTAGTTCTTGATGTCCTCTTATATGAGGCAAGATCCATATCCTCACTGCATCTGTTGAAACATATGAGATCCGAATACTGGAACTGGTTTATCATCATCATTTTCATATTTGCCAGATAGGTCGGATATGTTGTTGCATCAACTGTCGTTATAGTCTCTCCTATAAGCCACTGATCCGGCAGCGCCTCGATCAGATTGTTCTGATCCCACGTACCGTTCCATTCAACAATGACTGTCTCAGGTTTTAAATCTCTTTCTATTTTTGCAAAAGCTTCAAGCGTGACATCCTCTTCATTTTCAAAAAGATATGTCTTGAATTTATTCTTTTCAAGGAGTTTGTCATCGATCTCGTTCTCGCCTTCTTCGCAAATGATCAAGGCTTTTTTTCCACCCTCTTCAAACTGACCTTCTTTCAAAGTCTCCTCGATAAAACTTGTCTTTCCGCTTTCCAAAAATCCGGTAAATATGTATACCGGTACTTCTCTTTTTTTAAACATTTTTAATACCTTTCAAACCGGCGTGATCAAAGGCCAAAGAGCTCTCTGATCGCGTCTTCCTTAAGCTCTGAACCTATTACACAAAGTCTTCCCGTATAATCTGCAGAGCCGTGTCTTACCTCGAATTCACCCGGAGTCAGATCAAAATGAAGCCAGTCCGGGCCATCCGTTGACGGAACATATCCCTTTGCACGAAGGATTATGCCGTATTCATTATCCTCTGTCTTTGCAAGTGCTTCAAGAATTTTTCTGAGTCCTGCCTCGTCAAACTTGTGCGATGTCTCCTGTCCCCAGCTGGTGAATACCTCATCTGCATCGTGATGGTGATGATGATGACCGCAGCTGCAGTGTTCGCCATGCTCATGGTCATGTTCATCATGATCGTGATGATGATGCTCATGGTCATGCTCATCATGGTCGTGATCATGGTGATGGTGGTGATGATGTTCATGCTCATCCTCATCTTCATCGTGATGCTTTGCAAACTCTTCAAGCATGCTGTTTACAAGAGTATGACCGTTTTCCATTGCGGCAAGTATCTGGTCTCCCTTTATATCATCCCATGGAGTTGTGATGATTACAGCCTCTTTATTGTGCTCACGAAGAAGCTTTTCAAGTTCGTCCATCTTGCCTTCCTTCATATTCTGGGAACGGCTGATAACGATAGTACCGGCACTTTCAACCTGATTATTGAAAAATTCTCCGAAATTCTTCATATACATTTTTGCCTTGTTTCCGTCAACAACAGTAACGAGGCTGTTCACAACGAGTTCTGCCGATTTGTCGACATTCTCAACGGCACGGGCAACATCTGAAAGCTTGCCTACACCTGAAGGTTCTATGATAATTCTTGCAGGATGATATTTTTCCACAACTTCTTTTAATGCCGTACTGAAGTCACCTACAAGCGAACAGCAGATACAGCCCGAATTCATTTCCGTAATATTTATACCGGCATCCTTTAAAAATCCACTGTCTATACCTATCTCACCAAATTCGTTTTCTATAAGGACCACCTGCTGGCCTGCAAAAGACTCAGCTATAAGTTTCTTGATAAATGTCGTTTTTCCGGCACCTAAAAATCCGGAAATAATGTCTACCTTTGTCATCTGATTTTTCCTTTCAATAAATTACTCAGCCAGCATTTCTTCTATCTTATCCAGAATTTCTTCCCGTCCTGTCTTTTTCAGTGCAGAAAAAGTGAAGAATGTGTTTGAGATTTCTCCTCCGAGCGTCTGTTTTATACTGTTTTTCGCCCGCTCCAGTTCATTTTTCTTTATCTTATCGCTTTTTGTAGCGACAATTATCGGATGAAAGCCTGCCTGTACCATCCAGTTATACATCATTATGTCGTCTTCATTCGGTGTACGGCGAAGATCCAGCAGAAGGAATACCGCCTTAAGCTGCTTTGATCCGGTAAGATATCCCTCGATCATGGGACCCCATGAAGCCCTGAAATCTCTCTTGACTTTTGCATAACCATAACCCGGCAGGTCTACAAAATAAAACTCATTATTTACCTTGTAGAAGTTCATGGTCTGGGTCTTTCCCGGTGTTGATGACACCCGGGCAAGTGACCTGCGATTGATCAATGCATTTATCAGTGAAGACTTTCCAACATTACTGCGGCCTGCAAAAGCAAACTCCGGAAGTGTGTTTTCAGGGAGTTTTTTTGTCGTTACACCTATTACCGTTTCAAGTTCTACGTTTTTTATTATCATTTTTTTCTCCCTTGTTTTTCTTCGGCATGCTCTCCATGGCGTTCTCAAGCACTTCGCTCATTTCCGTCATGTACCTGATGTCAACTCCGTCTTTGATCTCATCAGAAATTTCATCAACATCTCTTCTGTTTTTGTCAGGTACGAGCACAGTATAAATCTTTGCATTTTTTGCCGCAAGTATCTTTTCACGCAATCCTCCGATCGGAAGTACTCTTCCGCGAAGTGTGATCTCTCCGGTCATGGCAACATTACCCTTTGCAGGAAGCTTTGTCACCGCTGAAAAAATCGCTGTTGCCATCGTCACTCCGGCTGAAGGTCCGTCCTTAGGTGTAGCCCCCTCGGGTATATGGATATGGAAATCGTGACTCTTGTAGAAGGATGCAGCAATTCCATAATCATCACTTATTGAACGGATATAGGTCATCGCTGCCTGAGCCGACTCCTTCATGACATCACCAAGCTGACCTGTCAGAACAAGGGCTCCCTTTCCGGGCATTATATTTACTTCAATCTCGAGAGTAACTCCGCCGACAGATGTCCATGCAAGTCCGCGAACTATGCCGACTGCACTCTTACCGGCCTCTTCCTCAGGGAAGTATTTAACATTGCCCAGGAACTTGCTTAAATTCCGTTCTGTAACGGACACAGATTTTGCCTCTCCGTTATACACCGTCTTTGCTACCTTACGGCATATTTCACCTATGCGCCGCTCAAGTGAACGTACTCCGGCTTCCCTTGTATATCCGTCTATAATAGCATGAAGCGCCTTATCGGATACTTTTAAGTTGGACTTTTTCAGGCCGTTCTTCTTAATCTGCTTCGCAACAAGGTGTTCTTTTGCTATATGCAGCTTTTCATTTTCCGTATAACCCGAAACTTCCACTATCTCCATTCTGTCAAGCAGCGGACGCGGGATGCTTTCCGTTGAATTAGCCGTCGCTATGAAAAGAACATTTGAAAGATCTATAGGGATTTCTATATAATGATCCCTGAATTCCTTGTTCTGCTCTGAATCAAGCACTTCAAGCAGTGCCGAAGCGGTAGCACCCTGATATTCCGTACTTACCTTGTCTATTTCATCAAGCAGGAACAACGGATTATTAACGCCTGCATGCTGAAGTCCGGACGCTATAACTCCCGGCATGGCACCGATATATGTCTTCCTGTGACCTCTGATCTCAGCTTCATCCCTGACACCGCCAAGGGATATCCTTATATATTTTCTTCCAAGTGACTCTGCTATGGAACGTGCTATGGAAGTCTTACCTGTTCCAGGAGGTCCTACCAGACAGATTATCGGGCTCTGTCCTTTCTCCGTAAGATTCTTTACGGCAAGAAACTCCAGCATACGTTCTTTCACTTTATCAAGTCCGTAATGATCCCTCTCCAGAATATTCTTTGCATTATCAAGAGATTTGTTTTCCTCACAGGAATTGTTCCATGGCATTTCAAGCAGGGTTTCAATATATATCTGCTCAACTCCGCTCTCTGAACTACCTGAAGGAGTGTTTCTAAAGCGGTCGATTTCTTTTCGGATACGCTCTTTTACTTCATCCGGTGCATTAAGCTTCTCGCACTGTTTCAAATATTTATCAGCATCATCATCCGTATTCTCTTCTCCGAGCTCTTCCCTTATATAGTGAAGCTGCTCACGAAGTATATAATCCTTCTGATCCTTGTTTACACGAATCTGTATCTTCTCTGCAAGGTCATTCCTTACCCTTGCTATCTCAGTTTCATTATCAAGTATCTCACGGACTACCCTGTAACGTTCCCTAAGATCATACGCCTCAAGAACACGCTGTTTCTCCGTATATTCCAGCGGCATATTTGCGATAACTATATCACAGAGATGTCCCAGATCTTTAATGGAACTGAGCTGCTTTTCAAAAGACTTACCAACCCTTGGAAAAAATGAAATGAATACCGAGAAACGTTCCTCGATATCACGGCACATCGCTTTGTTTTCAGCAGCCTTCAGAGGTGTCTCTTCAATAAAGGTATGCACCTCAGCAACTTCATAATCATCTTTATCGGTTAAGGATATTATTTCAGCCCTTTCGATCGATTCAACCATTACACGCATTTCGTTATCAGGCATCTTCACAATCTGACGGACTTTCGCAATCGTTCCTATCTTATAAAGATCATCAATACCCGGCTGTTCTGCATCGTCGTTTTTTCTTGTTACTATAAATATTTCCTGACTCCCAAGCATTGCCGCATTAACGCCGCTAAGTGAGCCGCCACGCTGGAGATCAAAATGGATAATAACGTCAGGCAGCAATGTCATGCCGGCAATCACCACACACGGCAAAGTCTTTACGTTTTTTGTCATATTAAGCTCCTCTAATTACATAAGGCGACCACTTCACCAGCGGCCGCCTTATATTATGCCAGTATTATCTGGCTCTCTTCTCTTTTTCTTCAAAATGAACCACTAAAGGAGCGCTGGACCCCTCCACTGCTTCTTTTGTTACAATAACTTCGCATATTGTCTCGTCTGACGGAACATTGTACATAATGTCTGTCATAACCGACTCAATAATCGAACGCAATCCTCTCGCACCGGTATTCCTCTCGATGGCCTTGTCAGCAATAGCTTCGATAGCTGCATCTTCAAACTTAAGTTTGACATCATCGAAATCCATCATTTTTACGAACTGTCTCGTGATGGCATTCTTAGGCTCTGTAAGAATTCTGACAAGAGCATCCCTGTCAAGATTATCCAGCGCAACATTTATCGGAAGACGTCCAACAAGCTCAGGGATAAGACCAAACTTCGTCAGATCCTCAGGAAGAACCTTGTGGAAAGCTTCTCCTACGCTTTCTTCCTTCTTCTTTCCAAGCTCGGCATTAAATCCAATGGATTTCCTGTCAAGTCGTGTCTCTATAATGTTGTCAAGACCTTCAAACGCTCCTCCGCATATAAAGAGGATATTTGTCGTATCTATCTGAATAAGCTCCTGATGAGGATGTTTTCTTCCACCCTGCGGCGGTACTGAAGCAAGCGTTCCCTCAAGAATCTTTAAGAGTGCCTGCTGTACACCTTCACCTGAAACATCACGGGTGATAGAAACATTCTCTCCCTTACGGGTGATCTTATCTACCTCATCGATATATATAATACCAATCTGAGCTCTCTCAACATCGTAGTCTGCAGCCTGTATAAGTTTTAAGAGAATATTCTCAACGTCCTCTCCGACATAACCAGCCTCAGTAAGCGAGGTTGCATCCGCTATTGCAAAAGGAACATTGATTATCTTTGCAAGTGTCTGCGCAAGAAGAGTCTTTCCCGAACCGGTAGGTCCCAGCATCAGGATATTACTTTTCTGAAGCTCAACATCCGAGTCACTCGAAGACATAATCCTCTTGTAATGATTATAAACCGCAACGGAAAGAACTTTTTTAGCCTCTTCCTGTCCTACAATATATTCATTTAAGAAATCATGAATTTCTCTGGGTTTTAAAAGGTTAATATTTGAGGCTCCAAAACCTGCTGTTACATCGTCCTCCATCTCTTCTTCAATAATGTCAGCACATATAGCGATACATTCATCACAAATATAAGCACCGTTAGGACCTGCGATAAGTTTTCTTACCTGATCCTGCGTTTTATTGCAAAAAGAGCATCTTACCTTCCCATCTGAATTCTTTGCCATTTATTCTTTATCCTTCGTATCTTCGTGAGCTTTACGGCTGACTACTATCTCATCAATGAGACCATATTCCTTGGCCTCTTCTGCTGTCTTCCAGTTATCCCTGTCTGTATCCTTTGCGATCTCCTCATAAGGCTTTCCGCAGTTTTCGGCAAGGATCCTGTTAAGCTTCTCCTTAGTTCTAAGGATATGCTTTGCTGCGATCTCAATCTCTGATGCCTGACCCTGAGTACCGCCTAAAGGCTGGTGGATCATGATCTCAGCATTGGGAAGTGCATATCTCTTGCCCTTGGCACCACCTGAAAGGAGAAAAGCACCCATGGATGCTGCCATACCTATGCAGATAGTTGAGACATCACACTTAACATAGTTCATTGTATCGTAAATAGCCATTCCGGCGGTTACTGAACCACCGGGGCTGTCAATGTAAAAATGGATATCCTTGTCAGGATCTTCACTTTCAAGAAACAGCATCTGTGCTACGACCAGTCCCGCTGTCTGATCATTAACCTCATCCCCGAGGAAAATGATTCTTTCCTTCAAAAGCCTTGAATAAATATCATAAGCTCTTTCACCGCGGTTGCTGGTCTCTATGACGGTCGGTACTAACATATTTTCAACCTCCTGTCTCTGGACTGCAAATATCAGTCTTTCTTTTCGGTTTCTTCTACATTAGCGAGGATAAGATCAACTGCCTTCTGCATAGCAAGATCGCTTCTTACTGCCTTTATCTCTCTCTCGCCCATTACCTTCTTAAGCTTCTCAGTCTCCATATCGTACTGCTTAGCCATCTTTTCGATTTCAGCATCAAGCTCTTCATCACTTGCTTCAAGGTTTTCAGCCTTAACTACAGCCTCAAGTACAAGTCTTGCCTCGATGTTCTTGCTTGCCTGCTCCTTCATCTGGTCAAGAAGCTTCTCTCTTGTAAGACCTGTATACTTCATATACATATCCATTGAGAGTCCCTGCTGCTGAAGTCTCATAGCATAATTCTCAACAAGCTGCTCAGCCTCAGTCTCGATCATAGCTGCAGGAATATCCATGTTTGAATCAGCAACGATTGCCTTTATAGCTTCATCCTCTTTCTGAGCCTTTGCTTCAGCTTCCTTCTTCTCTGTAAGCTTCTTCTTAAGGTCTTCTCTGTATTCAGCTATTGTCTCAAACTCAGAAACATCTGATGCGAACTCATCATCAGCTTCAGGCATCTGCTTCTCCTTGATAGCCTTAACTGCTACCTTGAACATTGCAGGCTTGCCCTGAAGTGACTCTTCCTGATACTGCTCAGGGAATGTAACATTAACTTCGCACTCATCACCGATGTTCTTGCCGATAAGCTGGTCTTCAAATGTGTCGATGAATGAATGTGAACCGATCGTAAGGTCGTAATCTGTTCCCTTACCGCCATCAAAAGCAACGCCGTCTACAAATCCTTCGAAATCGATAGTTACAATGTCCTTATCCTGAACAGCTCTGTCTGTAACTTCTACATTTCTTGCGTTTCTTTCTCTCTCACGGTCAACTGCTTCGGTAACTTCCTCATCAGTAACCTCAGTTGAAACCTTAGTTACCTTAACACCCTTGTATTTGCCAAGCTCGATTTCGGGATTAAGTGCTACTTCAGCAGTAAAGATGAATGACTTGCCCTTCTCCATCTGTGTAACATCGATAGAAGGTCTTGAAACGATATCAAGTTCGTCATTTCCTTCAACTGCTTCTCTGTATGCCTGAGGTATAAGCTCATTTGCAGCATCTTCATAGAAAACGCCTACGCCATACATCTTCTCGATGATCTGACGAGGTGCCTTTCCCTTACGGAAACCGGGAATTGAAATCTTTCCTCTATTCTTAAGATATGCATTCTGAACAGCCTTTTCAAAATCTTCTGCAGATGCCTCTATCGTAAGTTTTGCCATATTGTGCTCTAACTTTTCTACCTGTAAACTCATCTTTCTTCTTTCCTCCAACGGGTTTTACTAAAACTCATACATAATTACAATACGAGTCATAACTTAAACAGTATAACATAGCAAGTATAAAATATCCAGCTAAATATTAGATAAACTGTATTTGTTTTTCTATTTCAAGCGCTTTTTCCACTCCAAAAAGCTGCGCGATAACTGCAGAGCCAAACTCTATTGCGGCACCCATTCCCCTGGCAGTAACAAATCTTCCATCGGTTACAGCTTTATCATCAGGACAGTATTCGGCTCCTTCAAGGTATTTCTCATTTCCGGGATAGCTGGTTGCCCTGCGGCCCTTGAGCAGTCCAAGTTTTCCGAGAACTCTGGGAGCTGCGCAGATAGCTGAGATAAATTTCTCTTCTGCATCGGCCTTTTTCAAAAGTTCAAGAAGCTTCTCGCATTTCTCAAGATTTTCAGTTCCGAGCCCTCCTCCCGGCAGGATAAACATATCCATTCTGCCAAAATCAACTTCCTCAAAAAGCTTATCCGCTTTTATCACAATATTATGCGACGCATTTATATCAAGGCTGTCTTTTATCGAAACAGTTGTAACATCTGCTCCTGCCCTTCTAAGCATGTCTATCGGCGTAAGTGCCTCAACTTCCTCAAAACCATCAGCTAAAAATACCGCTACATTTTTCGTCATTGGATACCTCCCATCGCCATATAAGAATTTTTATATTTTTTGTCTGATGAAACATCCTCTCCAAACCAGTCCGGTGCTTCATAGTTCATTGCCTCTTCCAGACTGTCGAATTCCACTTCAACAACAGTCAGGGGCGCCAGTTCACCTTCAAAAACATCAAGTTCCGCAGTCAGTCCCTTCTCCAGAGGTATAAGATACCTTTTCTTTCTGATTATGCGTCCATCGTGTTTTTTTAAGAGTCTGCCATAAGAAATCTCATCAAGAGGCAGATTATATTCATCATGAGATATGTCGCTGTTTCCCTGCATATCCTTCGAACCCTTGTAGGTCAGATAGTATTCATCATTTTCTTTCCTTACCCTTACAGTTGGTGAATCGCACAGATATGCCTGTTCGATCAGAAGGCATTTATAATTCTCCAGATTCCCGGGCATCTTCTTCACCAGCCATTTTCTCTCTATCTCACGGTTCGAAACATTTCCCATCCGAAAACCACCTCTTTATAATATATGTTTTATCTTCCTAAAAGTTGACAAAAAAGACTCCGAGGATTCCCCGAAGTCTTTTTATAAATTTCATGCGTATAAATTAATATCTGTTTGCCACAACCTTGACACCGGGGCCCATTGTGGGAGCAACTGAAATGCTCTTCATATACTGACCCTTAAGTGTTGAAGGTCTTGCTTTTGAAATAGCTGAAATAAGAGCGTCAAAGTTCTCTTTAAGCTGCTCAGCGCTGAATGAAGCCTTTCCAACAGGTACATGAATGATATTAGCCTTGTCAAGTCTGTACTCAACTTTACCAGCCTTGATATCAGCAATAGCCTTAGCTACATCCATAGTAACTGTGCCTGCCTTGGGGTTCGGCATAAGTCCCTTAGGACCGAGAACCTTACCTAAACGTCCTACTACACCCATCATGTCAGGTGTTGCAACTACAACATCAAAGTCAAGCCATCCCTCGTTCTGAATCTTGGGAATAAGCTCCTCGCCGCCAACAAAATCTGCGCCTGCAGCCTGTGCCTCGTCAAGCTTTGCACCCTTAGCGAATACAAGAACTCTAACCTTACGTCCTGTACCGTGAGGAAGTACAACTGCTCCACGAACCTGCTGGTCAGCGTGACGTCCGTCACAACCTGTTCTGATATGAACTTCTATTGTCTCATCAAATTTAGCTGTTGCAGCCTTCTTTACAAGCTCCATAGCCTCAGCGGGCTCGTACTGCTTAGCGCGCTCAATGTTCTTAGCTGCTTCAACATACTTCTTTCCGTGTTTCATCTGTCAGCTCCTCCTTACTTCTCTACCTCGACACCCATTGATCTTGCAGTGCCGGCAATCATGCTCATTGCTGCTTCAAGAGAAGCTGCATTGAGGTCAGGCATC
>CAJORC010000009.1 GCA_905236615.1 uncultured Lachnospiraceae bacterium | reverse complement strand
AGGCTCTTCCTATCCGCGCGCGTCGCATCATACGCACAAAGTGCGTTTTTTAATTCATAGGGGATTGCAACGCAATTTCCTATGAATCAAAAAAGAGCCGCAGTGCAATTAATGCACCACAGCTCCTTTGCTGAGTTTTATTCAATAAACAGAAAAAGCTTTTGAAAGATTATCTCCTTCAAAAGCTCCTTTGCTCTCGTTAATTTTATAAAATCTTAACCCATGATTTATAATTTGTCAATAGTTTTTTGCATTAGTGTCGTAAAGTTTTTTCAATTAATCGAATTCAGATATATTTTCTCATTGTATTCATAACAAGCTTTTTGTTTGCGCTCCATTGAGGTTCGATAAGAAGTCTTTTGGGACCGTCACCTGTAAGCCTGTGAATGACTGTCTCTTCAGGAAGCAATTTTAAGCAATTCGCAACGAGTGTACAATACTCTTCCAGACTATAAACATGAAAAGGCTCTTTATCATAAATTTCAGCAAGTGCCGTACCCTTAAGTATATGCAGAAGCTGCAGCTTGACTCCGAAAAGAACCGGATTCAGACCTGAAAGGTATCTTACACTCTCAAAAATATCTTCTTCACTTTCTCCCGGCAGACCTAAGATCAAATGCACGACCACCTTTAATCCCACGTCCGTTAATCGTTTATAAGCATCATCAAAAACAGTAAGCGGATAGCCTCTGTTGATATATTCGGCTGTCCGCTCATGAATTGTCTGAAGCCCCAGTTCTACCCAGACTTCCTTTTCCCTGTTTAACTCTGACAGATATTCTATCATTTCGTCTTTCAGGCAGTCCGGACGTGTCCCGACTGACAAACCGACGATCTCAGGATATGATAAAACTTCCGCAAAGATTTTTTTCAGATATTCCTGATTTCCGTAAGTATTGGTAAAGGACTGAAAATATGCAATGTACTTTCTCTCTTCAGCCGGGATTTTTGACGAAAACTTCGAGTCTACTTTTCTTTTTGCCTCGATGATCTGTTCTTCGATAGTTGATGCTTTCGCAGCAAAATCTCCTGAACCTCCCTCCGAGCAGAAAATGCATCCTCCGGTCGATACAGTTCCGTCCCTGTTAGGACAGGTAGCCCCGCTTGTCAGGGACAGCTTATAAACCTTAGTCCCGTATTTATTTTTTAAGTAATCCGATAATGATAAAATAATCTTCTACCTCATTCAGAAAGATACTTTATTTAAGCGACAGCTTTAATCTGTATATCCTCTTCAGAGATTCATCGATCCTGTCTTCTGATATACGGCCGCTTTTCACTGCCTGAAGCAATGCGTTCCTCGATAAATTTAAGTCATCAGGGGCAAGTATTATATCACAGCCGGCTTCAATCGCAAGTACCGCTGCTTCCCCGTTAGAATAATGATTAACCACCGCACCCATATTCATTGCATCTGTGGTAACAACACCATTATATCCCATTCTCTTTCTCAGGATACCTTCTACGATCTTCGGTGAAAGTGAAGACGGTGTCTTATCTCCGGTAACTTCCGGCAGCGAGATGTGGCCGACCATTATCATTGATATCCCACTGTCCATCTCTGCCCTGAAAGGCTGAAGCTCCGTTTCCTCAAGCTCTGCCATGCTCTTATTCGATACTGCAAATCCCTTATGCGAGTCTTCTACTGTATTTCCATGCCCCGGAAAATGCTTTGCGCAGGACAGCACACCTTCAGATTCAAGTCCTTTGCTCAAAGACACCGCCATCTGCGATACCAGATTCTTATCTGATCCAAAAGAACGCTTTTCCATAAGCTTATTGTTGGAAACGGTCAGTATATCAGCGACAGGTGCAAAATCCAGATTAAAGCCAAGTTCAGATAAATAAGAACCGATATATTTTCCGCTTTCATATGCTTTAGTCTGATCTCCGCTCTTACCGACATCCGACATATTTCCCACATCTTTCACGCCATAAGAAGCATTGGAGGCTATACGGGAAACCGTCCCGCCTTCTTCATCGACGCATTGTATAAGTGGAAGGCCCAGACATGACTGACTGTAGCTCTGCATATCAGAGAGCATCTTTTTCGTCTGCGAAGGATTCTTAAGGTTCTTGCCCATATAAATGATTCCCGAGACAGGAAATTCCTCAAACCTTCTTCTTGCTGTCTCACCGGCTTCTAACACGTTTTCTCCCCCGGTAAGCGCCTCAGGTGTACATATAAACAGCTGGGAAATCTTCTTTTCAAGGCTCTGTCCTTTTATAAGATCCTCAACTCTGCTCTGATCCGAAAGTACAGCCGTTTCGACAAATTCCTCCGAAGCAGGTTCAGTCCCGGCAGATTCCTCTTCCGAAGCAATGATCTCTTCCTGTTCTTCACTGCTTATTTCAGCAGATGCCATTTCTTCCGTTTCTTCCTTTCCTTCTGTCTCCATCAGTTCTGCAATACCAGCTATGTCTTTATTATCCGAATTATGCAAAAACAAATTGAACCCGTATATTATAAGCAGAGCAAATAATATCACGAGCCCAATTGCCAGCACTGTCTTAAGCTTTTTCATACTTTTTCTCCCTGTCAGGAATTTATTTCAAATGCCTGAATCCTCTCCCTTACAAGCTTCTTCTCTCCTCCGGCTTCGATGTAAACTTCCGGAAGGGCTCTTGAAAGAAAAAGTGCCGGTGCCTCCGTCACGGAATATGCTCCGGTTCTTTCAAATCTGAGGACATCCCCGATCTGAACCTCATTTAATTCGACTTCTCTTACAACTACATCTGCTGTCGTGCAGAGACTGCCGCAAAGACAGTAGGTCTTTTTTTCAAACTCAGCCCTCGCAGGCATCTGTTCTATCACGGGTATCTTCATTGCCATGTTCTGCCCGTAATAATTAAGCTGGTGAATTCCGCCATCCAGCATGCAGTAATTTACTCCGTCAGTTGTTTTTATATCAGCGACTCTCGTCTCGTAATAACCGCAGGGTGCCGCCATGAATCTGCCCATTTCAATACTTAAGGGATATTCTTTGGCAAATTCACAAAGATAAGCAGCAGCTTCTTCAAGAGCTGCCCTCTCAGCTTCTTCCGATTCTGCCGTAGTCTTTTCGAAATAATTTACTCCAAGCCCCGGACCGTACTCGACGATATCCGCCTTAAAAGCGAACTTCTCTTCTGCTTCCGACAAGATTTCACGAAGCAGGTTCAAATCCTTTTCGATCGCCTTCAGTTTGCGTTTAGACGTACCCGAAAAAAGATGGATACCCGCAATCCTTACAGAAGAACTATCCCTCTCTGTCTCAATTATCGACAAGAGGTCTTCCCTGCTCATTCCGAACTGGTTTCCCGAAGAAAGGCGCAAAAGAATATCTGCCCTTATACCGGTTTCCTCTGCAGCCTTCTTGACTATCTCAAACTGATTCTTACTTTCAGCGGTAAGATATTTAGCACCGAGCTTAACCGCCCTGAGACTGTCCTCACTACCTTTAACCACGCCCGAATAAAGAATCTTTTCACCCGGTACGGACAAGTTTTCGCAGATCGCAAGTTCTCCGGGAGAACATACTTCCACCATATCGATTTTTTCCGGCAGACAATGCAGCAAAAAGGGATTTGCCTTCATCGAATATACCAGCGGTATGCCCGGTAAGGCTTCTGATATAAGCCCTATCCTCTCCGCAAATCTGTCTGCGCTGAAAACATATTCGGGAGTCAATTTACTCATCTCCCATAAGACGCTCTACAAGAGCCTCAATAGCCTCTACAGAGTCAAAATTCTCTGCCTTGAGCTCTTTCGGTCCGATCTCGATATCGAATTCATCGTCAAGTTCTGCTACGATATCTACAATATCAAATGACTCAAGAATGTTCCCGCTTACGAGTTCTGTTTCCTTTTCAAAATCAACGTCTGCTCTTACACCGCTTAAAATCTCAATAATTCTGTCTCTCATTTCTTTTTACCTCCAAATGTATCTTTCTCTAAACGCTTAATATCCGTTTTTCCGTTAGGCAGTTTTGCCAGTTCTTCAAGCTGCTTTAATTTACGGGGAACCATAAAGAGCGGGATCATTTCCCTTAATTTCAGTGAAATTTCTCTCGATGCAATATCACCCGTATATAAAAGCCATATGTTTTCCTTTTCATGATCATAAAGAGCCGCGCACTCGCTCACTCCTTCGATCTCCATCGCCGCAGCTTCTATTTCATCAAGTTCAACACGGTGTCCCATATGCTTTATCTGCCTGTCGGAACGACCGTGAAATTCCAGAAGTCCGTCTTCCCTGAATCTTCCGATATCACCTGTTTTATAGATTATCTCACGATAAGCATTATTAAGCGGATTCTGCATAAAAGCCGCCTCTGTCCGCTCTTTATCATTGTAATATCCCAGAGCCACGCAGGGACCTGACACGCATATTTCACCCATCTCGCCGTCAGCTGCAGGTTTTCCGTCTTCAGTCAGCAGAAATACCCTGTAATTGTCATAAGCTCTGCCGACCGGAAGAACCTCATCCTCGGTAACCTTATGATCAACTTCATAATATGTACAGGAAGCTGTTGCCTCTGTAGGACCATACTGATTTACAAATTTGCATTCAGGCAGATTCTCCTGCCAGAGAGCCAGCACCTTTCCCGGCATTACCGAACCCGAAAAACAGAGTTTCCTGAAGCCCTGAAGACCGCAATCCTTGAATGCACCAAGCTTTGTGAGAACCGTAACCGCTGAACTGCTCCAGCCCGCTGCCGTTACTCCATGCCTGTTCATGCTTTCAAAAAGTACATCAGGCTGCATGAAATATTCCTTCGGCAAAAGAAATGTCTTTGCGCCTGTAAGCAGCGGGAGGTAGATATCCCTTATCGCTGCAATATAGTCAAGCTGGGACTGTGAAGCAAGCACATCCGACTCATTGATATCCATTACATCCCTATACGAATTTATATAACAGATAAGTGAACGATGGGACGTAATGACGCCCTTCGGATTACCGCTGGAGCCTGATGTATATATTATATATAAAGGGTCGTTTTCTGTCATTTCATTTCTGACCCTTTCCAGCAGTCCTTCATCTATTTCCGATTTTAAGAGTTCCCCTGCTTTAAGGTTTACACTGCCGTTCCCCAGCTCTCCGCAGGTTTCTTCATCCGTTATAACTGCCGGATTTTCAAGATTTGCAAGTATCTTCTCTCTCCGGCTCAGAGGATCTTTAGCCTCTATGGGTGCATATGCTCTTCCCGAATAGACAACGCCTAAAAATGCAGCTATGGTATGGACGCTTCTTCCCATCATGACCGCTATCGGACTGTCCGGAAGTTCTGCTTTTATAACTGCTGTTCCTATACGCTTAGCCTCATTTTCAAGTTCGGCAAAAGTGATTTTTTCATTCTCATCTTCGTAAACCGTTCTGTCCGGATAGTTTGAAGCTGACTCTTCCAGCCAGACCAGAACGTTTTTATTAAAACTGTGCATAGATCAGATCCTCCGAAGAATATCCCGTACCATAAGCACCGAAAATTATTATAACAAATATGCAGACATACCAGAATGTAAACCTTACCGCTATCGGAAGGCTCTCCAGCTTCGCCCTTATAGGGAAACGGATCTCCTTCATGATACTTACCGCGATCACTACAGCAAGACCTGCATAAACCGAAACAAAGGCATAGAAATCCATGTTCAGGTTTCCAATGTTGGCAAGCAGCATATCGAATCTGAGGTTGGTGAATATGCTCTTAAACATCGAGATACCCACTTCCATCGTCTGCGCCCTGAAGAACATCTCTCCGATTATTATGATAAAGAAAAGTTTCACAAAACGAAATACCCTGACAGGTATCGATTCCTCACTCAGATGTATTTTTGAGAGAAATTTAAGAAAAGGCTCTTCCAGAATATTCTCTATAAATATCAGCACAAAATAATACATTCCGTAGAAAATATATGTCCATCTGGGACCGTGCCATATACCGTTAGAAAGCCATACAAGAAAGAGAGCGATCGTCGGTGCCGTAAAATGGGCAACTCCCTGTCCTGCTATATTCTTTACCTTTTTCGTAAATTTCATTACAGGCTTTGCAAGCGAAACCGGATAAAAAATATAATCCCTGAAGAAAGTACCGAGAGTAATATGCCATCTGTGCCAGAAGTCGGATGCATTCTTTGCAAAAAAAGGCTGCGTGAAGTTCTCCGCCATTCTTACTCCGAAAATCCTTGCACTTCCGATAACGATGTCTATGGATCCCGAAAAATCCATATATTCCTGAATGGTAAAGGCAAATGCCGCATAAAGTGCCACACCGCCGTCAGTATAGGTGCCTTCAAAAAGAGCCGGTATGGACGGTGCAAGCTGATCCGCGATCACTATCTTCTTAAAGAGTCCCCAGGCTATCCTCTGATATCCCTGTGCAAGATCGTTGTAATTGATGGGATTTCCGGCAAAAAGTGCCTTTGAATCCTCTCCGTATCTTGTGATGGGACCTTCCACGATCTTCGGGAAGAATGAAAGGTAGAGCGCAACATTGGCAAGACTTTTATCCGCCTTGATATCTTCTCTTGAAACATCCGTAAGATAAGATATTGCCATCAGAGTATAATATGAAATTCCCAAAGGTGCAGCCAGATTCAGCATCTTCCAGTTGACAGGATGTCTGAAAAGCTGTGATATCCTGACCAGATTCAGTCCAAGGAAGTCAAGATACTTAAATCCCACAAGAATGAGCAAAAGGCTTATAATTCCCCAGACAAGTGTTCTCGTCCTCTTTGCTGCCCTTTCCTTTCTTTTAATGCTCTTGTCCTTAGAAATCTTTTCAATCTGCAGTGCCATTTTCCATACGAAAACAGACTCTAAAATATTTACGATCAAAAGCCATTTGCTCAAAGATGCAAAAAACACCCAGCTTGCTCCGAGCAGGACAAACTTTCTGCTTTTCGCAGGTGTAAGCTGATAAATAACAGCCGTAAGGGGTAAAAAGAGTGCAAAAAACATCCATACCGAATACGACAGATCTCCCCACCAGAGAATTAGATCATTAATAAATTCACCAGTGTTCATCAATATATCCCTGCCTCTCTATAACTCTCAGCCCATGATCCGTAATCCGGGTCATCTCTGTGATCTTCCAAATTGTAATTCTCAGTAAGATATCTTCCGATATAACTGCTTACTTTTTTAGAGCCTTCGAAACTCATATGGTCTCCGGCATCCATCGTGTCTGTCTTCCAGTCTATCCCGATATCCTCTTTATTAAGGTCTGTATATGAGACCGAATTTTTCTCTGCCCAGTCCGCTACCGCATCATGCCTTGCATCATTCCAGCCCAGTGGTCTCGGTACGCTGACAAGTAAAAGCTCAGCGCCTTTTTCTTTTGCGAAAGAATGCAGCTCATTTAAGTAATCAAGGCATTCCTTACTCATCCTTGCCCTTGAAGGTCCTTCCTTCATGTAATCGGCCGATCCTTCATAAGCTATTACAGAGTCCGTATATTCAAAGCCCTTAAGGAGATTATGAAGATCAACCGTTGAGCTTTCCGCCGCAACCGAAGGCAGCCATGTTTTATAAAAAACATGATAATGAAATATTGGAAGCAGGTCTTCAAGCGCATTTGCCGGATGCGCGTAAACATCCCTGTGAGGTGATGCATCAGTAAAAAGCGCATCTGTTTCAAGCACGATCACCTTTGCCGAATGTTTCTCATAAGCCGTCTCAACCATTGACACCGCATCACAGAGACGTAAAGCACTATCGCTCAAATCATACGAGGTAAAGCCGTGATCGGCAAAGAGCTGCAGCGGAGAGATCGACCTGTAGACAACACTGTCACCGGCAAAAAACACATCTATGCTGTCTTTTTTTTCGGCAGAGACCGCAATCTGTTTCCTGTTAGTCTTTGATATATCATAAACTTCGCCGTACTTAGGCTTTACTGCCAAAGATGCGGCGATTATCAATATTGCCAGCACGCTTAAGAAAGCTGCCGCTTTTAGTATATTATTTTTCTTTTTTCCTAAATCGCCCATAGTCTTCAATTATAGCTAAAAACTCATTTATTGTCTATATGTCATACTGTCTATAAAGTTTTTTTCGAAGCTGTCTGTTTCCGAAAGCTCTACTATGCGGCATAATGAAATAATTTTCTGAATATCCTTTTTTGCCCCGTCGGGATCATTCAAAAATTTTATAGCACCCTTCAGTGAACTGTTGCCTGTCGTGATCGTTTTTTCTTTTAATTCTGACGGAATCAGTCCGATCCTTACTGCGTCTTCCGTCCTTAAATATTCGGCAAAGCTGCCTGCCATATAAAGAGAAGAAATATCGGAATAAGACCGTCCCGCTTTCTCAAGAAGCGTTTTAAGTCCTGCTGCCACTGCTGCTTTGGCGAGAAGAAGATTGTGGAGGTCTTCCTGACTTATCCTGATTTTCCGCACAGAACTCTCTGAAACCACAAATCCCGTTTCAGCATAGTCAGCTGCAAGACTGCCATTCTCTTCCACTATCCCGGAACGAAGCATCTCCGCTGTTCCCGAAATAAGTCCCGTTCCGCATATTCCCTTAGCTTCTCCGCCGCCTATCACTTTTACGCTTATCTTCCCATCAGCAGCATTGATGGAGACATCCGAAACCGCGCCTTCAACACCTGCCATTCCCATTGAGATATTTCCGCCCTCAAACGCAGGACCCGCAGCTGTACTTGTAAGAAATATACCATCCCTGTTTCCGACTGCCATTTCCGCATTCGTACCAAGATCGATAAAAGCTGATATCTCCTCTTTCTCCTGCATGCCAACAGCATAAATTCCGGAAATGATATCGGCGCCGACAAAAGCAGAAGCTGCCGGAAGAATTATAACCTCTGCATTAAAAGCCTCCGATGCTCCGAATACTTCCTCAAAATCCATCTCGGAATATCCAATCCTGAAAGGCTTAAACGGTGCAGCAGCAAGTCCTTCCGTATTCCAGCCCATAAGCAGATGTACCATGGTCGTGTTAGCAGAGATGACAGTTTTTCTTATCTGAGATCTTTCAATAGCCGTTTCCGATGCAGCCTTTTCCAGAAGAGATATGATATCCTTCTGTACCGCATCACGAAGGCTTGCCGCCCTGCCGGAAAGTGCGGCATCTATCCTTGATATCACATCCGCACCGAACGCTTTCTGATGATTCATACACGAAGCTCTGCCGCACAGGGATCCATTTCTTAAGTTTATTATCGCTGCCGTTATTGTGGTAGTACCCAGATCCACCGCTGCCGCAAATTCATCACCGGGTCTGATCTCATTAAGTTTTTCCGGCCGGTCATCTTCGTTAATGTAATTTCCCGCAGTAAATGCTATCTCGATTTCCGCATCTTCTTCCACACGGCTTTTGCAGGCCAGCGCTTCCCTTCCGTTGATCTTCACCCTGCATTTTCCGCATCGTCCGTTTCCTCCGCAGGGCGTGTCTATGTCAAAGGAATTCTCCCTTAAAAGCTCCAGAAGATTATCCCCTTCATTACACTCTATTATTCTGTTTTTTTCTCCCGACAGAATTTTCAGTCTGACCGACATAGCGATTCTCACCCTTTACACTTTCCTGTAACTGCAATCTTTCTTCACGCATCCGGCACAGTCATGATAAATATTCATTACCGCCCCGTCATTCACCACCGGCATCACACATGCATAGGTCTTTAAAGGCGACATCATGAAATTATCCGTTACCCGGACTCCAAGATTTTCCCAGGCATTAAGTTTTGCCGCAATAAGGTTCTGCATCCTGCCCTCTATGGCATCAGGCGCATCATAAATACCCTCTATTCCGAATCCTTTTTCTCTTGCATACTGTTCAATTTCATGCAAGACAATTTTTTCGCAAGAAAAAAGGCAGTTGTCTGCAATTCCGTCGACAATCATGCCCTTAACAAATTCACCCTTTGCCATGCATTCGTCTGTAAGCCTTGAAACAGCATCCCCCAGCGTTATACAGAAAAAGATCATTTCCCTGCCGTAAAACCTCATTGATTTCGGGAAATCATCCGGTATCCTTCCAATGCATGCCGCCGCTGACACCTTTACAGCCTTCAGACTGTCCGATAATACTTCTTGAAAAGCCTTATCAAATTCACTGTATGAAGGATCGTTTTTTTGACAGCCAAGTGAGCGGAGAATGTCATCTTCTCCGCTTATCACCGGCTTTAAATTATTCCATAGTTTCATAGTTCTCTCAAAACTTCCACAGCATTATTCTCTATCAGAACTTCACTGTTTTCCACGAGATACTGCTTTGCCGGAGCCTTCAGTGTAACAACCTCACCAAAGTCATAGGCAAGCGTCCTGATGCCCTCGTATATCCTGTCAGGCATCACGTCATGCTGAATAAAGAGGTAGTAAGCCTCGTCTTCGTTAAACTTATAAAGAGTACTGTTTATCCTGCTGACCGATGAACAGTTCTTGGCATAGATCCTGCCCTCTTCAAGCTTTTCAAAGCGTACCACGAAAGACTTCTTCATAGCCGCTTTGAGCTCCGCAATTATATTGCGGTTTGCTTCCTGCGCATCAAGTTCGGCGCGAAGCTGGCGGATCTCACTCAGCGCCTCTGTTGAGCCTTCTCCACCATTTTTAAGCTGCTCCTCCATCATATCAAGCAGCTCCCGTTTCATGTCGATCGGAAGTTCCGGCAGGCTGTCCTTCTGCGCATTAACTTCCTCTGCTATACGGGTTTTAAGAGACTGGGCCTTCTCGGGATCTCCGCCCGTAACATGCTCCAGAGCCTCTTCCAGATTTGCCTCATGGAACACGATGGAGATGCTCCTGTCTTCCATAACACTTATCTGTGCCGATGCCATATGGATGCCATTGCCGTAATCCATACCTAATTTTAATGCTGCCTTATCCATGAGCTGGCGAAAAAATCTTTTTGTCTCGTCAGTCTTAGCCATAATATCATCTAAATTAAGACCGTTGTCAAAAAGCTCCTGCTCGCTCATGACACATCTGATATCCGTATCACTTAATTTAGTAAATTTCATAGGAATCCCTTCTACAAGCTGTACTATTTCATGAGCTGAATTTTTAAGTTGTTAACTGGTAACCGTAAATAGATCTGGCTGCCATCTAATCAATTATATCGTTCAAAATTTCTTGTCTTTACGAAATTTTAACTAATCGTCATTGATTAAATCAACCCTTAGATAAATCGCATAAAATCAATATTTTTGAGCTTTTTTAATAAATTCAGTATAACATAGAGCACCAAAATAAAACAACTTGTACAATGTTCTATGTTCAATCCATTAGCCGTTTTCGGGACTTTTTTCAAAAACTTTAACTTTTAATACATGCTTTCTTTAGAATTTTCATAATCTTCTCGTAATTTTCAGCCTTATGCGGAAAATTACAATCAATGCAGTTTTTTATCCTTCCTCCTTCCTTTTCAATGAAACTGTAATTTCCGGGACATTTTTCCAGAAAATACAAGGGACAGTAACAAAAGAGGCAGTTAAAATCTTCCTCCTGTTTATGACATGGGTAATACTCACAATCTCTGTTTTCAAAGAATCTGCTGGAATTTTTCATGAGGAACAGTATCCGCCGGCATATAACGCCTGCATTTCCTTATGAAGTTTTCGGCGTAGGTCGCACATGAAGAATAATAAAGATGCGGCCATCCCCACCAGCTGTTCTCACCAACATAAACGCAGTCCCATGTCTTGCCTCTTATCGGCTTATACGCTATGCAGTCAGAGCCGTTCTCATTACAGGTATAGTAATGGAATTCATGCCCCCTGATAGCCTTACCGTTGCCGAGGAACGAAGTACTCTTCTCGGTAACGCTCATATATCCGAATCTTACTAGTTTTCCGCTGTTATAAAATTTTGTTTTTACAATGCCCACCATCGGATAGGTCACTCTGTCCTGAGCCTCGATACTCTCTCCCAGATACATAAATCCACCGCATTCTGCAATCGACGGCATGCCGGAATTTATCGCATCCGCCACTGATTTAAGCATCTCCTTGTTCTCGCTCAGTTCCTTTGCATAAAGTTCCGGATATCCCCCATAGAATATGAGTCCCTGAACTCCGTCCGGTATCTTCTTGTCATGGATCGGCGAAAAAGGAACCAGATTTGCCCCGAAATCTCTCAAGATCTCAAGGTTATCCTCATAGTAAAAACGAAATGCCTCATCTGCTGCAATTCCTATCCTAACCGGCATCTCAGGACTAATCCTGTGTCTCAGGCTCTCCCATTCAACATCAGCCGCCGTTGATGCGATCTCCATGATCTTCACGAAATCAACGGTCTGTCTGAATCTTGCCGCAGCCAGATCCAGAGTAACATTCAGGTCTGTAACCTCTTCCGGCATTATGAGTCCCAAATGCCTTGAATCAAATCTCAGTTCTTTATTGTAAGGAACATATCCTATGATGGGAATGCTGAGTTCCTTTTCAATATGCTTTGCAACGTGTTCGTAGTTTCCGGGGCTTATCCCGTTCAATATGATAGCCGAAATAAGCTTATCCCTGTCATAATCAAGAAATCCTCTGATCTGTGCCGTAAGTGACATTCCACCCATGCCCTTTACATCACAGACTAAAATTATCGGGCAGCGTATCGCTCTCGCAACGTCATAGGAAGAAGCTTTCTCGCTCGTTCCTCCGATTCCGTCATAAAGTCCCATCGCACCCTCGATAACAGATATATCGGTCTTAGTCGCAAGCTCCATGAAGAGCTTTCTTGTTTTCTTTACATCTGTAAAAAACGTATCCAGATTCTTTGACGGAATACCTATCACCCTTTTGTGAAACATCGGGTCGATATAATCAGGTCCGCACTTAAACGCTGATACCTTAAGCTGTTCACGCATAAGAGACTTGAGGACAAGACATGTTATCAGTGTTTTGCCCGATCCGCTTCTCGGAGCAGCAATCATAACTCTAGGAAAATGCATTTCAACCCCCACTTGAATTTATTATAAAACTAACTATAAAAACCGGATTTAAGCTTTTTAATATACGGTGATCTCCGGCTTTAACGGAGCGTGCCATTTGAACTTCAACGATTTCCTCACCCTCATGGGGAATGCTTTTCAATATGGCGTTAATCTCTCCTATAGTATCAATCGTAACACAATTCAGCACTATTTGTATGTGTTTTTCAAAGTGCATTATGAATTTTATTATATCTTTAAGTTTTCCGCCGCTTCCGCCAATGAATACCGCATCAGGTGCCTCAACTCCTTCAAAGGTCCCGGGTGCCTCACCGCAAATGACACTGATATTCCCGGTTCCTGCCTTCAGGGCATTCTCCTGTGTAAGATCAGCCGCATCCTCATTTCTTTCAAAGGCATATACTTTTATGTCTGAGCTCAGCCGTGCAGCTTCAACAGATATCGAGCCTGTTCCCGATCCGATATCCCATAGAACGGAATCTGACTTAAGTTTCAGCTTACAGATGGAAATAACCCTGACCTCTTCTTTCGTCATGGGAACATCACGCCTCACAAATGCCTCATCCTTAAGTCCGGGAGTGATGATCCTCCTGCTTAAAGTCCCTCTGTTCTCAATGAAACAGCAGCAGATTCCTTCTTCATTTATACCGCCGGCTTCCGAAATTTCAAAGCTTAGCAGCTTTTCCCTCTCACTGCCCATATTTATTCCTGCAGTGATCTTTACGAAAAAGAGTCCTGCATTCAGAATCTCATTTGCTATCTGTCTGAGCTCCGACGCATCATTCAGCAGAACAAAGGTCTTTTCATGCTCTTTTACCGCTGATACGATATCTGCCTGCCTTCCATGCGCACTTAAGATATAAGCATCCTGCCATCTTATACCGCTCAGTGCCGAAAGCATTGAAAGACTTGATATTCCGGGTAATATCCGATAAGAGATTCCCCTTTTATCAAGTTCTTCCGCTGTTTTTCTTGCCCCGCTGTAAAATCCCGTATCTCCCGAAAAAAGAACAGCAATAGTAAACTTACCGTACCCGCTGTTTTTCTCTTTGATGATCTCCTGAACCCTTTCAGCTATTTTTACGGGATCATATTCATTTATCTTTATTTTTGCCGCACTGTCGGGCATGATCCTAGAAGATGAAGCTATGATCGCATCCGCATCATTTATCAGTTCCAATGCTGAAACTGTCATGGACTGGTCATCTCCCATACCTACGCCCGCAAGTACGATCCTTATATCAGTTTTTCCTGCATTTATATTTCTTCCGTACGCCTCTTCCAGACGGCTTATGACCTCATTACGGGTTAATCCGTCACTTTCCCCCGGTCTTCTTATAACACAGGTCTTAATGCCCAGTTCCCCGGCTGCAGCGATCTTTTCCTCATATCCGCCGCTCCTGCCGCTGTCCTTAGTAACAAGGAATTTTATATTGAATTCTCTGAAAAGACTCTCGTTCAGCTCCTTCGAAAAGACACCCTGCATTGCGATGATATGGGTATTTTCAAGTCCGCACTGCTTTGCCTTTTCTATTGACTCAGCCACCGGAAGCACTCTCAGGTAAAGCCTTTTCTTATCTATGATATCCGTAAATTTCCCGGCTTCTTTTGCGCCTGTTGCAAGAAAAATATTTCCCTCTGTATCTTTCAGATATTCTGCAGCTTCACTGTAATTTTGAAAAAAGCTGATATTTTTATCCGAAATATCAGCATCAGAATACTCTCTGTCCAGCCTAATGAGCTTTGTGCCCGTCTCTTCCGCTGCCGACCTGATATTTGCAGTCACTTCCTCTGCAAAAGGATGGGTTCCGTCGATAACAAATTCAAAAGCCTTATCTTTTATATAATCACGGATCTCATCCCTGTCCATTCTTCCGGTCTTTATCTCAGGGATAGCCGCGTTTTTATCCAAAGACGTTAATTTTTCTCTTAACGCCTCTGCCCCGGTTTCTCCTGCAACGGATACAACAGTGTGAAAACCGTTATTTGCGAGCTCTATTACAAGGGCATCGGTTTCCGAATTTCCCGAAAATATGAGAATTTCCTTATTCATTCCTTTTTCTCGTAACCTCGCTTAGTCAGCATTACTCCGTTTTTCATGACTGTTTCGGAAGAGCCTATGAATACGGTTGTAAACATTGTCAGATCCGCATCTCTCAACTCTTTCAGACTGAGATATACCTTTCTTTCGCCTTCGCGTCCGATATTTTCAACCCAGCCGCAGATCCTGTCCTCTTCCATATATTCAAGAAAAATATCGCAGGCTTTTCTCAGATTATCCCTTCTTTTCCTGCTCATGGGATTATAGAGAACTATTGTAAAATCGCCCTCTGCTGCTTTTCTCAGTCTCTTCTCGATCTTTTCTTTAGGTGTCAGTATGTCACTTAAAGAAATAACCGCAAAATCATTAGAGAGCGGCGCTCCCAACAGCGCTGCTCCCGTTATAGCCGCAGTAAGTCCCGGCACCGTAACTATTTCGGTATCCGGATAATCCCCGCTCATCTCATATATAAGCGAAGCCATTCCGTAAACTCCAGCATCACCGCTCGATACAATGGCAACCTTTTTCCCCTTTGAACTTTCTTCGAAACAGAGCCTGCACCGTTCGATCTCCGATCCCATTGGCGTTTCGATATATTCTTTATCGGGAAAGTCTTTTTTCAAAAGATTGGTATAGACAGGGTATCCGACTATCGTATCCGCCTTATCCAATGCTGCTTTAGCATCAAAAGTCAGGGCTGAAATACTTCCCGGTCCCGTGCCGACCACAAAAATCAGATCATCCATTAAAATTCAATACTCCACTTAGACATTGCAAAAGCAACAGTTACACCATTTCTTGTTCTTTTTTTACAAATGAGGCTTGCGCCTTTTCCTGCCGCTGCCATGCATGAACGCTCACATACGTTGTCCACTCCGACCGTCTTTGCGACAAAGGCTGATGCAGTAAAACTTCCCTTAAGCTTTTTCAGAACATCCGCAGAAAAGGTCTGGAATGAGTAATCACCCTTCCTTGCAAAATCGCGGAGTCCCTTTTCATGTTCCTTTATATCTATCGTCGCTATCCCTTTTATGGCAGCTTTTTCTATGTTAAGCTCTTTTAATGTATCTTCGAAAAGCTCCTCTATTTCCGCCATTGACTTGTCATTGACGCATCCGATCCCGGCATAGACAGCCTTGGGCACAAGCTTTACCAGATATTTATCTGCCGGCTTATCCTTGAATGGTGATACGAAGATATCGCTTTCGCCTTTTTTCAGAATCCTGACACCTTCCGGAAGATTCTGCGGGATCTTTCCGCCGTCAATTCTGACCTTGACAGGCTCTCCTCCCAGCAGTTTTGCGGAAACACGTTTTATGCCTTCTTTTGATGAAATATGAAGATTATTCTTTCTTGCAAAAATATCCGCCGCAAAGAGCTCGTTTACATCTGTTGCGGTGGTGAGTATCGTTTCTGCTCCGATATGAGACGATATCTGCGCCGCAAGTTCCACACCTCCGCCATAATGCGCCGAGAGTATCGGGATAACATGTCTTCCCGCCTCATCTATAACCACTACCGGTGCATCCGCAAATTTATCATTGATCGACGGTGCGATCGAACGTACCGCTATCCCGCATGCACCTATAAAAACAAGAGCCGTACTGTTCCTGAAACGCTCTGCCGCCCATTCCGTCACAGGTTCACTGACGTAATTGGCAGGCAGTTCGAATTCTCCCTTTTCACCCCTGAATTTATAATAAACTTCTACTTCTTCCCCCATTGCTTTACGGATCCGGTGTGCAAGTATCAGTCCCCTCGCCGTAAAGCATATTATGTCTGCTTTCATTCATACTCTCCTGAACATTGTCTCAAATTCCGGGTCATAAAGTTTTGACCGCGAATAATCCGCGTCTGCGACAGCATCCCCCACAAGGATGACCGCCATTCTCGAAGCTCCGATCTTTTCCGCAGCCTCTGCCAGATTTCCGACAGTTGTTACTGTCTTTCTTTCGTCATTCCAGCTTGCCTTATATACTATGGCCGCCGGTGTCTCCGGCTTATATCCTCCGGCTGTCAGCCTTTCAGATAATTCTTTCATCATAGCTGCAGAGAGATAGATCGCCATAGATGCCCCATGTGAAGCAAAACTCTCTATCGACTCCTTTTCGGGAACCGCAGTT
>CAJORC010000008.1 GCA_905236615.1 uncultured Lachnospiraceae bacterium | reverse complement strand
CGATATCTACAGGAGAAAATTTGCCATAGCAAACAGAACAGGCGGGCTTTCCGGACCGGCGATCCGTCCCATAGCTGTAAGAATGGTATATGAGGCAGCCCATGCAGTGAAGATACCTGTTATCGGAATGGGCGGCATAACAAGCGGAGAAGGTGCTGTCGAGTTCCTGATGGCGGGCGCTAAGGCGGTTGCTGTCGGAATGTATAATTTCCATAATCCTAACGCCATGGCAGAAGTTATTAAAGGTATCAAAACTTATATGGAAAAGACTGGTACTCAGGATATCAACGAGATAATAGGTATTCTCTGAAAAAATTCTGCTCCTTAAATGTTTGGCATTATGTACAAAAATCAACCTTGAAAATTGCTTTAGAACATAATTTTGAACAATATTTTCCTAAAGATGTAGTATAATGAAATAAAGAGTTTCTGTACAGTCGGCATTTTGCAGCTGACTGAAAAAAAGAACGTGAAGAGCCGACTGGCAGTGGTCCTGATTGGCGTACTTTATTGCAGATTAAACTTTGGAGGGAAGGTACAATGAAAATTCTTGATTATGTCGCAAAAGAAGAACTGCAGGGTATGCAGGAAAAGTATGCCAAAGCATGTAATGTTTCAGTTCTTGTGGAAGACATTGCGGGTAAGGCGATTACAAAGGGCGCTGGAAGGGCAGAAGAAGGGAAATCTAAGTTTAATGAGAACGTTGTTGTAGGCAACGAGCGCATCGGCAGAGTTGTTATCGGACAGCTCGAAGGTGTTGATAAAGATGATGAAGATCTTCAGGCTGCTGCAGTTTTCTTTTCATCTGCCGTTGGAAATATGGTTGAAGTTAAGAGAATGGGCGGACTTGAGAAGGCTATCGTTGAAGTTGTCAAACCCGAGATGGAGAAGGCTGAGAACAGCGTAAACAACATCACCGGAAGAGCCAAGAAGCTTGAAGAAATCGCATCGAGGCAGAATATTCTTACCCTTAATGCATCTATCGAGGCTGCAAGAGCAGGAGCAGCAGGCTCCGGTTTCGCGGTTGTTGCACATCAGATGGGTGATATGTCAAAGAACTCAGGTCTCATCTATAATGACATCGAAAAAGATGCCCATGAGCTGAAAGGCATCATAGGCAAGATTAATGATGTATTGAATGACAAGAATCAGGATCAGGCTCAGTAGCTTTTTTCCGAATTTAAGAATTCAAGCACGCGTTCCTTCTCGAGCGCGTGCTTTTTTTCGCGCTCTTCACGCTCTATTTCCAATGCTTCTTCATATTTGATATATTCGACTCCCGACTCTTTTAAAAGTTCAAGACCGAGACCGGTGGGATATTCTCCCTTGAAAATAACTTTTTTTATGCCGGCCTGTATGATATGTATACAGCAGAAAACGCAGGGCTGTGTCGTGACGTAAAGGGTTGCACCGATGCAGCTTGTTCCGCGGCGTGCGCACTGGTCTATGGCATTTGCCTCGGCATGTCCGGCACGGCAGAGCTCGAGCCCCTGACCTGAGGGTATGCCTCTCTTTTTCCTTTCACAATAACCAATGTCCGTGCAGTGTATTGCGCCCACGGGTGCTCCGTTATAGCCGGTTGCAATGATCTGCTTGTCTTTGATTATAACGGCACCGACCTGACGTGACAGGCAGGTGCTTCTTATCTTTGAATCTTCAGCGATGTCCATCGCCCATTCTGTAAACAGTTTTCTATCCATAATTAATTCTCCTGATTTTCTTTGATTTTAATGTTGAAAGAGCTTCATGTCAATAATAGCTTTTACTTGATATAATTCCCATAAAAGTTTACAATAATAGTTATGATTAGAGCAATAGTGAACGGAGACGACTTCGGGAAAAGCGCCGGGATAACCCGGGCGATAACTGAATGTTTTGAAAGACGCATCCTCACCGGTACGACACTGATGGTTAATATGCCGTATGCAGATGAGGCTGTTAAGGTTGCGCGGGAATACGGTTTTGAAGAGGCAGTCGGACTGCATCTGAACCTTACAAGCGGTGTTCCGCTCACGAAAGAGATAAGGAAATTCAAACGTTTTTGTAAGAAAAACGGGTATTTTAATGCCGAATTTGAACAGCATACAAGTTCGAGACTCGTGATCTCAGGGGAAGAGAGCGAGGCTCTGAGGATAGAAATAGAGGCTCAGATAAAAAAATATCTTGATTACGGACTTTCCGCGAGACACCTGGACTCACATCATCATGTCCATACGGACAGGTCTGTCATGAAAGTGCTGATGCCTTTGTTGAAAAAATATGACATCAGGTCAGTAAGACTGAGCCGTAATCTTTTTAAGAAGATCAATCCCATGAAGAAAGTATATAAGGATATCTTCAACAGAAATTTGCGGAAGAATATTCCTGTGACTACGGATTATTTCGGGTCTTATGCCGACTTGAAGGCAGCGGCGGATAGTATAGAGCCCGGCGGACTTGTGGAGATCATGCTTCATCCCATGTATGATGAGAACAACGTCCTTACGGACTCGGGGAAAGTGCCTATAGAGGATGTGGAGAATCTTCTTGAAAGCCTTAAGGCGGAAAGACAGGCATATTACTTACTGTAAACTAGAGGAGAGGAAATGACAAAAAGGTTTAAGCTTAAGGGTGCATTGAAGCGTTATGCCGAATGGCCGATAATTCTTTCTATTCTGCTTCTTATACCTACGGTGGTCGGTGCTGTACTTAATCCGAGATTAGCTCTTATTCCTGTACTTGGCTGGACATTATATACCATAGTTGCGCTGGCTATTTACTTTTACAGCAGGAGTGCCCTGAAAAGGGAGCTTATAGATTTTGCGACCCAGTACGGGCAGGTGCAGAGGGATCTGCTTAAAGGTCTTGCTATCCCGTATGCACTTCTTGACGAGACGGGAAGATTTCTCTGGAGCAACGCGGGATTTTCTGCAATTATCCATAAAGACAGATTTTATTCAAAGTCCATAACTTCGTTTTTCCCTGAGATCACCAGGGATAAATTTCCGACGGGTGAGAATACCGTCTCGATGGACTTAAATTATGAGAACAGGATATATCAGGTGGATATGCGTAAGATAAGCATAAAGCCTGATTCTCATGAGAATGGATTTGAAGGCAGCCTTATAACGGTCTTCCTTTTTGATGAGACCGATAAGCGCATGTATATAAGGCTTCGCCGTGAGCAGTCGCTCGTTGCGGGACTTATTTATATTGATAATTATACGGAAGCTCTTGAAACAGTCGAGGATGTAAGGCGCTCACTTCTTATGGCCCTTATCGACAGAAAGATAAATAAGTATTTTCAGGATTATGATGCTATCGTGAAGAAGCTTGAGAAGGATAAATACTTCGTTATCATGAAGAGGATATCCTTTGATAAAATGCAGGAGACACGTTTTGACATTCTCGAGGACGTGAAGACTGTCAGCATCGGAAACGAGATGGCAATAACCCTTTCGATTGGTTTCGGACTTGAGAGTGATTCGTTCCTACAGGATAATCTTTATGCGAAAAGTGCGATCGACCTGGCTCTTGGACGTGGCGGCGACCAGGCGGTAGTAAAGACTCCGGATAAGGTCAGCTATTTCGGAGGAAAGAGCCAGCAGGTTGAGCGTAACACTCGTGTAAAGGCAAGGGTTAAGGCTCAT
>CAJORC010000007.1 GCA_905236615.1 uncultured Lachnospiraceae bacterium | reverse complement strand
TTTCTGGCATCTATGCTGTCTGAAAAGAATTGCTTCTATTACTGCGATGAACATTTTTCTTATATACAGAGCGACATAGAAAAAAGAATATTTGGTTTGATGGTAGAGAAGCTTGGTAAAAATGAGCAGCTGATATTTACAACACATAATACAGATATGCTCAACCTGAATCTGCCGAAGCATTCGTTTGCATTTATGAAGAAAGAAATTGATGATAATAATTATAATGTTTCGGTAACATTTGCATCTGACATTCTGAAAAGAAATACCGACTCTGTAAAATGTGCCATGGAGAATGATGTCTTTGGATCAATCCCTGATGATTCAATGCTGGATGAATTGGAGGGCATTGTTGATGGAGAATAGGAAATGCTTTTACCTTGTAGAAGGTGAGTGTGAAGAAAAACTCTTAAAAGCTTTAAAAGGACAGCCGGCTTTGATAAATCCCGGCAGTGTAAAAAAGTTTAATGTCATTCAAAATGAGATACCGGCATCAAAGCTCATGTCGTTTGATCCAGGAAGTCGAGTTGTTCTTGTATTCGATACTGACAAAGAAGTAACGGAGCATCTGAAAAAGAATATTGAAATGCTAAATAAGGTCTGTTCAAAAGTCGAGGTGCTTACTATAGCACAGGTTCTGAACTTTGAGGATGAGATGGTGAGGAGTACTGACGTAAGTAAGGCTCAAGACCTTACAAAGAGCGAGACGGTCTCAGATATGAAGAGAGCTGTAAACCGGATGAAAGATGCTGAGTTTAGGCAGGCATTAAAAAGACATAAATTTGATCTCTCCAAACTGTGGAAAATGAAACCGCCGAAGGCTTTTTCTTTCGTAAAACAGCAGGCAGAGGAGATAAGGGTAAGCGATGGCAGATGAGATTATAAGACCTGACGGCTCTGTACTGAAACCTATAAATTTTGGAGAGCATATGGGATTAACAGATAAACAGATAGCAGCAATACAGGATAGTGTACGATTTAATGCGTTTGATGGCATAAACAATGCTATTTCTCGGCAAGCAAAAGATTGGGAAAGACTTAATGCAGAGTTAAGCGAGAGTATAGAGGCTGGCAAGGAAGATCTGATTCGCCGGCAGGCAGAAGCAAATGCGGAGGCGTATGCTAGAGCATTGCGTACATCACCTTTCCTTTTTGATGAGATTGTTGGCGCACTAGCTTCTTTGTGTGGAAATCCAACATATAATTCATCTTTGTTGGAAGATCCGATGAATGATTATGTTCGTGACATTTTAGGGCATGGATTACAGGTCAGAGATCAGACAAGACAGGGAATATCTGGTAATACGAGTTCGGCGGAGAAAGGACAGGCAGGCGAGCTTGATATACAGATTCGTAATAATGGGAGACCAATAGGTATTTATGAAGGGCTTCGGCTTGATGGGGTGAACGCTAAAGATATATACGACCATATTAAAAAGGCAACTATAAATTATAATCCCCAAGGAGTGAAGGAAGTGTTTGTTGTCGCTTACGTTCGAGGACAATCTACAGGGTTTGGTGGATTCTGGAAACGGTTTGTTGAATGTGTAAAAAACTACCATGCATCAGATCCGGAGTATGAAATTGAATGGGATGATGAAGAGGAGGATACCGGATTATCAGCGGTTAGATCATTACATGGAATCTATAACATGGATGATGCTGAGCATAGTGTCCATGTAATGGCAGTGAAACTGATGAATTAGGTATCATGACAAAGGATAGAGGAATCTCTAGGGGGTATTGCCATGTACTTAAAAATGCCAAAACTTGCAAAATCAGAACTCATAATGATGCTTCTCAACCAGTGGGATCCGGCACACGGAGCTGATAAGGATTTCCGTTTCTACCAGGTTGAAGCAGAGGAGATAGCGCAGCAGATCAGGAAAAACAGCAAGCTGGAGAGCATTGAAAAAGTTGTAAGCAAAGCCATCAAATTCAGAATGGAACTTGAAGGGCTGAAAGAGCCTTTCGATGAGGAAGCCTGCAAGAGATACTCCGGCTGGATACTTTCAGCAATAAAGAATCAGAAATAGAACTACGGGACAGCCTATAATGACTGCCCCGTTTCTTTTTGTAGGGCAAGGCCCTGTTTTTCAAAGTGTAGTTTTTCATGATAGAAAAATGTAGCTTTGAAAAACAATAAAACCACCTGCTATGC
>CAJORC010000006.1 GCA_905236615.1 uncultured Lachnospiraceae bacterium | reverse complement strand
CTGATGAAAGCTTATCCCTCACTCTGGATGCTATACTTCCCAGCCTGTTCCTGATTCCGCAGGAACTCAGGATTCCCATAAGCAATACAGCGGTTACCACACACAACAACTTCTTTTTCTTCATAAGACTTTTCCCCTTTTTCATATTAATCTGACATTTTCATCTCCGAATATCCTCGACAGACTTCCTATCAGTTCCTCGTCCGCCTTTACATTCTGGCTTTTCGGAAGCACTTTCTGTTTCTTCTCATCACTGATATAAACCACTACGCTGTCTCTTCCGCCATGATCCTGAATTGCTGCAAGAAGCAGCTCATTCCTCAATTTATAATCATCCATGTTTGAGAAACGGATAAAGAGTTTCTTCGGGATCTCCTCAAATGCTGTCAGTTTATTTGCGATCAGCTGTGCATCACGCTCATCATCGCACTTTACCTTTCCGTTTATCAGTACTTTCTTATCAACAACGAGATAAGGCGCATATGCAAGATACTTGTCGGGCCATACTATGACCTCTATCGTACCGAAAAGATCTTCCAGCTTTAATATAGCCATTGTATCACCTTTTTTGGTCTGGCGTATATTAACATCGCTGATGATACCTCCTATGGTCTGGACGCTTCCTTCCCTGACCGCCGGAATCCCGGTTTCCTCGTCAATCTCAAACTGACTGCTGTTTGCTGTAGTATTTTTTTTCAAAAGATTTTCATATTCAAGAAGCGGATGGGAACTTACATATACCCCCAGCACTTCTTTTTCATACGAAAGCCGTTCATCCTCAGGGAATTCCCCGACATTCGGAAGACTGAAACGCCTGCTCTTCACATCCTCTCCGGACATAAGATCAAAAATGCTCATCTGTCCGGCCACGTTATTTTTACGTTCATCCACAACATTGTCAATGATCGCATTGTAGACAAACATATACTGTTTCCGCGTTCCTCCGAGAGAATCCAGAGCTCCCGCCTTGATGAAGGATTCAACTGCACGGCGGTTAAGTTCCGTTCCGGCCAGCCTCTCTATAAAATCATCAATACTTGTAAATTTTCCGTTCTTTTCACGTTCATTTTCTATTGCTTCAATGATAGGCCTGCCGACGGATTTGATCGCCTTAAGTCCGTAGCGGATCGCCTTTTCCCCGGATGGTGTAAATCCTCCGGCACTTTCGTTTATGTCAGGTGAAAGAATCGAGATTCCCATATTCCGGCATACCATTATATATCCGGCAACCTTACCCGGATTATCCATGAAACTTGTCATGATGGAAGACATAAATTCCACAGGATAATAATATTTCATGAAGGCCGTCTGCATAGTAACATAAGCATAGCAGGCCGCATGTGATTTATTAAAGGCATACTTTGCGAAATCCATCATGTCGCCGTATATCTTCGAAGCAGTCTCCTCGGATATACCTTTTGCAACACATCCCGGCACTCCCTGCTCCGCATTTCCGTGAACGAAATTAGCCCGTTCTTCCTCCATGACATGCTGCTTTTTCTTACTCATGGCACGGCGCACAAGGTCTGCCCGTCCCAGCGTATAACCGCCGAGCTGCTGTACTATCTGCATAACCTGTTCCTGATAAACTATACAGCCGTGGGTAGGTTTAAGTATCGGCTCCAGTTCCGGGCAGTCGTAGCTGACATTTCCGGCATTCTTCTTTCCCTCGATATATTTAGGTATGAAATCCATCGGGCCCGGTCTGTAAAGAGCGATACCCGCGATGATATCTTCAAGGCTTTCGGGAGAAAGTTCTTTCATAAACCGCTGCATTCCGCCGGACTCCAGCTGGAAAATACCGTCTGTTTCTCCTGTGGATATATATTTGAGAACCTCAGGATCATCATAGTCGATCTTATTTATATCAAGATTGAGTCCCGGATGTCTTTCATTCGCAAAATTGACCGCATCCTGAATTACCGTAAGTGTACGCAGACCAAGGAAGTCCATTTTCAGTAGTCCCAGTTCTTCCAGTGTTGTCATTGTGAACTGGGTCGTAACTTCCCCTGCGGATCCTCTCGACAGCGGAACATAATTATCTGCCGACTCAGGTGTGATAAGTATTCCCGCTGCGTGCATGGAAGTGTGCCTCGGAAGTCCTTCAAGCCTTTTGCACATATCTATTACAAGATGCACCGTCTCATCCGTTTCATACAGTTTTCTCAGATCGTTATTTTCCTTAAGTGCCTTATCAAGAGTGATATTGAGCTCGACAGGTATCATTTTTGCAAGGTTATCACCAAAGGAATAGGGAAGATCCATAACTCTGGCAACATCCCTGATAACACCCTTGGCAGCCAGTGTACCGAAAGTGACGATCTGTACGCACTTATCCCTGCCGTATTTTTCCACCACATAATCAATGACCTGCTGACGGCCTTCATATGCAAAGTCCACGTCTATATCGGGCATGGACACACGCTCGGGATTAAGAAAACGCTCAAAGAGAAGGTCGTATTTAACAGGATCGATATCCGTGATCTTCAGCGCATAAGAAACTATCGCTCCGGCCGCAGATCCTCTTCCCGGACCTACAGGTATATCGTGTTCCTTTGCATAATTTATGTAATCCCATACTATAAGGAAGTAATCCACATAACCCATCTTCTTTATGACGGATAATTCGTAGATCATCTGCTCGTGCAGTTTTCCGTCATCATCAGGATATCTTTCTCTGAATCCTTCTTCGCATAAATGATTTAGATAACTCCATGAATCATAGCCTTCGGGTACTTCAAAATGCGGAAGCTTTGTATTGTGGAATTCTATCTCCACATGGCATCTGTCAGCTATTTTCTGCGTATTTTCCAGAGCCTGCAGCGCATATGGGAAGAGCTTCTGCATTTCTTCCTCTGATTTCACATAATACTGACCGCCTTCATAGCGCATCCTGTCTTCATCCGCAAGTTTTTTTCCGGTCTGCAGACAGAGAAGTATATCATGCGCTTTTTCATCCTCATGATATGTATAATGGATATCGTTTGTCGCAACAAGTTCTATCCCGAGCTTTGACGACATCGCAACAAGTTCCTGGTCAACAAGGCGCTGCGCATTTATCCCGTGATCCTGAAGTTCAAGGAAGAAATTCCCCTTTCCGAATATTTCCTCATATTCAAGTGCAAGCTTTTCCGCCTCTTCTCTCTGACCTCGCACAAGTGCTCTGGGAATCTCACCGGCAAGACATGCAGACAATGCTATTATTCCCTTATGATATTTTCTCAGTATCTCTTTATCAACACGGGGCTTATAATAGTAGCCTTCCGTAAAACCGATGGATACTATCTTCATAAGGTTCTGATAACCTTCATTATTTTCAGCAAGAAGTACCAGATGATAATATCTGTCATCATCGGCTTTTCCTTGTTTTTCATGACGCGACCCCGGCGCCACGTAGACTTCACAGCCAAGAACCGGATTGATCTCCGCAGCTTTGCAGGCTTTATAAAAATCTATTACCCCGTACATAACACCGTGGTCTGTGATGGCTGCCGCATTCATTCCGAGTTCTTTTACTCTTGATACATATTCAGTTATTTTATTCGACCCATCCAGAAGTGAATATTCCGTATGGGTATGCAAATGCACAAAAGACATTTAATTTAACGCTCCTACTCACCAACAATCTTACTGTGAGGCACACGGATAACCCTGTCTTCACTGAAATCTATACCGGAAGTATTTCCCAGAACGCTCTCAGCATAGATAAGATCCACCATTGCTTCTGCCTGACCTTTTGTGTCATTAAAGACAGTACCGTACATCTCTTTATTTTTTACGGCAACAACACCGGCATCCGTGCCGTCAATTCCGATTATCACCGGACGTTTTTCCAATGGTATCTTCGCCGAATTATAGGCATCGATCGCACCAAGTGCCATGTCATCATTATTTGCCATGACAAGCTCTATCTCGTCTCCGTATTCGGCTATTATCTGTTCCATCTTCGTGAATGCCTGTGGCCGAAGCCAGTTGCCTATTGCCGACTGAAGCTTCTTTACTTTGAATCCGGAGTCAGCGAGTTTGCTGATCGAAACTTCGGTTCTGACGATCGCATCCTGATGTCCGCTTTCTCCCTCGATCATAACATACTCTATCTCTCCGTTCCCGTTACGGTCATATTCAGGATGTTTCGTAAATGCCTCTGCAGCGATCTCTCCCTGCATTGCTCCTGACTGTCTCGCATCGGTTCCCACATAATAGAGATGATCCCATCTGTCCAGATCACCTTCCACCGGTTCCCTGTTAAAGAAAATAATGGGAACATTCTTCTGTCTCGCTATATCTATTATTGCAGTCGGTGCAGTTCTGTCAACAAGATTTACACATAGAATATCACAGCCGTTGTCGATCATATCCTCGACATTGCTGTTCTGCGTGGACTGGTTCCAGCCTGCATTCATTACTTCAACGCTGATCGCGACACCGCTCTCATATGCCTTCTTCGTCACGAGTTCGTTAAAATCGCCCATCAGCTCCGAAATAAATGTATCATGACTGTCATACACCGTTACCCCAACCTTTATCGAGGTCTTTTCCTCTTCCTTCTTTTCACATCCCGACAGACAGAGTGATGCCAGCAGGATCACCGCTGTCAGCTTTTTAACAACTCCATTTTTCATGTTTACCTTCCCAACTATTACGTTACAATTCAGTTCCCAACCAATTGGGAACTGAATTGTAACACTATTACTGCGCTTCCGGAAATATCAAAGTCTGATTTTCGGGATTATAAAGACTGTCACCGTCGATTACTTTAAATGCCGTATCAATATGCTTATCCGCTTCGGTTATATATGATATCCGCTTCGCTATGGAAAGGGCACACTTATATCCCATATCATATTCATCCGGAACAATAAGTTTTCTGATCAGTCCGTTGTCAAGATAATAAACAGCCTCCTCCGAACATCCCACACCATAAACGGCACCCTCAAAAGTTCCGCCAAATACATTATAATACTCTATCGCTTTCTCTGTTTCCGTATTGCCAAGTGCGATACAATACTCTGCATGCTTCTCCTTCTGGTAGTCCATCATCTTTGCGACCACACCTGAATTATCATGTCCGGAGATCTGCCATACTATCTCTATTCTGCCGCCCTCTATCTCCTTTCGAAAACCGCTCAGGCGCTGAAACATCGAAAGCTGTTCCTGATTTCCGGCAAGGATACCCACTCTGGCCGGCTTTCCCTCAAGATCGCGTTTTAATTCCATGGCAAGTGTTCTTCCTATAGAAGTATTATCGGAAGTAACGGAATAAAAGACATCTTCCGGAGATGAGTCTGTACTGACAAGAACGATCGGAACTTCATTATTAATGTTTTCCAGATAAGCTGTCTGGTTATAACTGTTGAACAGTTCTACGATCAGTGCTCCCGCTCCGTTTGCAATCTCTTTCTCTATAATTTCCTTCTCATTTGCCATCGAAACGATATCCGAAGTTGAGACGAGATTTATCCTGATATCAAAATCTTTCTCACCCTGCTTCAAGCCTTCCTTAAAATTAGTCCATCTGTCAAGGCTTGAATTATTAACTATGACCGAAACCTTTACAGGCTCAGTCATTCGTCCCATATTAACTATCTGCCAGCTTACCAGCGCGATAACCGAAAGAAGTATGGTAATGGCGGCGATAAGCACTATCTTGTCTGATTTCATCTCCGTCCCCCCTTCTCAAGCAGCTGCTGGGTATCACTGCCATACAGGGTATAGGGCAGATGTATCCGCATAACGGTTCCTTCATCCGGCTCACTCTCAATTTCCAGTCCGTAGGCTTCTCCGAACCTTATCTGAATCCGTCGATGCACGTTTATCACTCCGACGCCGGAACCGTGCGCATATTTTTTACCCTCATCATTAAGAAGGCTTTCAACAACTTCCGGCGGCATTCCGACACCATTATCCCTTACCTCCAGATAAATGTCATCATCCTTCCGGTAACCTTTTACTTCTATCTCACCTTCTCCATCCATACCCTCAATACCATAATAAATGGCATTTTCCAGAAGAGGCTGGATGACAAGCTTTACCGTACAGCATTCCATTATGTCTTCCGCGATGTCAAAATCAACCGTAAAAGAATTCTTATAACGGATCTTCTGTATGTTCATATAATTAGTGGCATGTTTAATTTCGTCCGCGATTCTTATGATCGTCTTCCCCTTTGAAAGACTTACCCTGAAAAGACTCGAAAGCTCGGTAACCATATAGACCGCATCTCTATAACGTTCGCCCTCTATCATCCAGACAATGGACTCCAGTGTATTATAAAGGAAGTGCGGATTTATCTGGCTCTGCAGGGCATCAAGCTCACTCTTCCTCTTCTGCTCCTGTTCCATAACGATATCATCCATAAGCTTACGGAGCTGCGCCAGTGTAGCGGACATCGTCCGCCCCAGATGCTCGACCTCTGCATTTCCTCCGATATAGATCTGCGCGGAAGAATCTCCGGCTTCCCATTTCCTTACCGAACGATCCAGCTTCCTTAAAGGAAGAGCGATCCTGTAGGATACCAGCTGGTTGACGACTATGATCGCAAGCAGTGCCAGTGTTACCACCAGAACCGCATAAAGCTGAAATCCTCTGAATCCCAAACGGAAAGTGCTCATTGGCACGACCGCGATCAGTTTCCATCCCGTATAGCTGACCGATCTGGTAAGCACCACGCGCTCCTCGCCGTTAAAGACTTCCCTCGTTACGCCCTCGCTGTAATTAACTGCTTCATGATTGTTTTCCTCATAAAGACCTGACACGATAAGACGTTTCTTCGGGTGATAGATTATACGTCCTTCACTGTCCGTAAGATAAACATATTCTCCGTTTCCGGAACTGTTGACTTTGGATAAAAGCTCATTTATCCTTGAATAATTCATATCAACCAGAAGGATTCCGGGTTCGGGCCGTCCGCCCTTTGTCAGTTCGATCGCCCTCGAAAGTGAAAGTACCCAGTAATATCTGTAAGAACTGTCTGCAAAAAGATTTTCAACATGGGGTGTCGAAAAATGAAGATTCTCAACCTGTGCAAGTGCCTCCCTGAACCAGCTCTGTTCCGATACTTTCGCATTCGCCTTCATCTTATTGTTAGGTGTAGCTACCACGAGCTGTCCGTCCGCGTCAAAACATACAATACTGATAAGGTTATCTTTATTAGCCTCATAGAGAAGTGCCATGTCTTCTTCCACACCGTTTTCAGACAGATCCTTATCCTTGATCGTACTGTAATAGACAGTATCGGAAACTCTTCTCATACTTCTGAGATAATCTTCAAGGTTTATAAGGCTCTGGCTTAAAATGCGGTTTGTGGCATCGATCTGCATTTTTTCGCTCCGGCTTACAAACTGCTTGTAGAGTATCAGAGAAATGATGAAAACCATTGCAACGGCAACCGTTGTAAAATAAAGCGCCGTCGTCACCTGAATGGTTCTCATTTCGGGGCGCAGTATCTTCCGGTTCATTAAAACAACGGTTCTTTTTCTTAATCCCCTCAGTCTCTTCATTTTGCTCCTGCTTTATACTTGGACGGACTCATTCCGAACTGCTTCTTGAAAACATAGCTGAAATAATTCGGATCTGAATATCCGGTCTTTTCCGCTATAACATAAGTCTTTTCATTTTCATTTACGAGCATATCCACAGCCTTTTTCATCCTGACCTCAGTCAGATAATTCCCGAAAGTCTTTCCGGTTTCTTTCTTGAAGACAGTTGAAAAATAAGCCGAACTTACCGCAAGATAACTGCATACCATTTCAATCGTAAGATCCTTATTTGAATAATTGTCTCTTACATAGTCCTTTGCTCTCTCAACAAAAGACTTGGTAGAACTTACACGTTCATTCGCAACCTTCTCCTGCATCTTTACGGATATACCGCAAAGCCAGTCCACAAGCTGCTGCGGCGTTCCGATTGAAAGTGCCTCTGAATAGGCGTCTGCTCCTTTTCCGAAAATATCCTCCATATTCAGGTTGTTGCTGCTTCCAAATCTGTAAATTCCGGCGATCATTTCCATAACGAAAATGCGGTACTGCTGTATGCTTGTTTTTATTCCGATGATCTCCTCAACAAGATTTTTTACTGACTCCTTTAATTCTTTCTTTCCGGAAGTCTTTATCCTGTGAAAGACCTCTCTCATTCCGTCCTCGACAGAAGGGAGCGAACTTCTTTCAGAAGGATCTATCTCCGCTATATTTATTGCTCTTCCGCTGCCATACATCATCCGGTAACTTACGGCACTGTCCGCACCCCTGAAAGAATCTGAAAGCTCTTCAGGACTTTCAACCCTGTCTCCTATTCCCACAGTGACGACAGCTCCCGTGACTTTTTTTACCGAACGGCAGAAACGGTCACAGGCATCCGTAAACTCTCTTACATCATCTTCTTCATTAAGGCAGACTATCATTGCTATATCACCAAACCAGTTGACCAGCTTGACATTCCACTTTCCCTGCAGTTCCTCTCCTGCCAGACGGCGGACCGATACAAGAAGCAGCGAAGGTTCTATTCCTTCCGGTCTTTCCTTGGACGACAGATGGATAAGTGCCGCCAGGTAATCATCACCGCTGAATTCTATCTGGTAGTTCTTAAAAAGTTCTTCCCTTCTCTTGTCTTTGAGCTGGCCCTGCAGAAGTGCGGTATAAATACTCTCCTGCATTATCGGAAGACTTTCCATATAATAGTTCTTGAGCTTGTCGACGTTCCTCTTCTCGTCAAGCTCGCGATCCAGCCCCGTCTTTATCCGCTTAAAAACCTTTTCCAGTTCTTCGGAATTTACAGGTTTCAAGAGGTATTCCTCAGCCTCAAGTTTTATTGCTTCCTTCGCATATTCAAAATCGTCAAAACCCGAAAAGATTATGATCTTTACCTTCGGATTGATCTCTTTTACACGGTGAGCCAGTGTAAGACCGTCCATATAAGGCATTTTAATATCGGTCATCACAACATCCGGCTGCAGTTCTTCAGCAAGTTCCAGTGCCTCAACACCGTTTTTCGCACTTCCCGCGATCTCAAATCCCAGTTCTTCCCAATTCAGTTTTCTAAGGATTATTTCAAGGATCTCTTCCTCATCATCTGCCATCAAAACCGAATATCTATCCATAACAAATTACCTCAAAAAATACAGGCGGGCATTAAGCCCGCCCTGATATTTATCTGTCTTTAAGCGCTGTATAAGTCTGCTTCTCGGCAACAGTCTTGAACGCAGGTCTTATTATCTTTCCGTTGTTCGAAAGCTCTTCTATTCTGTGAGCACTCCAGCCGGATATTCTCGCGCAGGCAAAAAGCGGAGTGAAAAGTTCCATCGGAAGTCCCAGCATCTTATAAACAAATCCTGAATAAAAGTCCACGTTGCAGCACACGCCCTTATAAATGGGACGCTCTTTCGAAATGATCATAGGACCGAGTTTTTCCACAAGGGAATAAAGATTGAACACATCCATCATGCCCTTTTCCTCGGCAAGCTTTTCAACGTAAGACTTGAAAATAACCTCTCTCGGATCCGAAAGCGAATAAACCGCATGTCCCATTCCGTATATAAGTCCCGAATGGTCAAAAGCCTCTTTATGTAGAAGCTTTTTAAGATAAGCGGATATCTCGTCCTCGTCCTTGAAATCACGGACATTCTCCATAAGGTCATCAAACATCTGAACAACCTTTACGTTTGCACCACCGTGTCTCGGACCCTTTAATGAACCCAGTGCCGCTGCTATCACGGAATAAGTATCGGTTCCTGTAGATGAGACAACGTGTGTTGAGAAGGTTGAGTTATTTCCTCCGCCGTGATCCATATGAAGTACGAGTGCCACATCAAGGATCTTCGCCTCAAGTTCAGTAAATTTACTGTCGGGACGAAGCACATGGAGAAGGTTCTGTGCTGTTGAGTATTCCTTCACGGGCGGGTGAATGAAAAGACTTTCTCCCTCGTGATAATGTCTGTAAGCCTGATAACCGTAAACCGAAAGCAGCGGGAATATCGCTATCAGCTGCAGACACTGTCTGAGCACATTCGGTATTGAAATATCATCGGCATTTTCATCGTAAGCATAAAGTGTCAGCACGCTTCTGGCAAGCACATTCATCATATCCTTGCTTGCCGCCTTCATGATGCTGTCACGAACAAATCCTGTGGGAAGATTTCTGTAAAATCCCAAAAGATTGCTGAACTCGTCCAGTTCTTTTTTTGTCGGCAGCTTATCAAAAAGAAGAAGATAGGTTATTTCCTCAAAACCAAAATGGTTTTCATTTTCAAAGCCGTTTACAAGATCTTTAACGTTAAATCCGCGGTAATAAAGATTTCCCTCTGCGGGAACCTCTTTTCCGTCAACTATTTTCTTCGCCTGAACATCCGAGATATGGGTAAGTCCCGCAAGGACACCCTTTCCGTTGAGGTCGCGAAGACCGCGTTTTACATCAAATTTAGCATAAAGCGACGAATCTATGATAGTAGACTCTTCCGCCATTTTTGCCAGTTCCCTTATCTGGGGAGTAATTTCCGAGAAGTCTTTTGCATTTAGTTCCATGGCCCCTCCTTAATGTTGAGTAAAAGGCTGTCTTAAGCGCAAAAAAGAGCGCACTACAGCCGTGATCAGATACTTTCCCAGATAATATTTTAACATAAATTGTTTGCGATTTAAACAGCTAAAGTGTTTCATTTATTGACTCTTTGTAACACCTTTGCTGATAAATCCTTTCCCGAATTTTTGATTTATTTTATCCATCATATTCCGGAGTTTTTTATCTTTCTCCGCTTTCTCATAAGACCTTTCCATCTCTTCGGGCATGACTATCTCATTACCCTGAAGCATATCCAGAAGCGACATCTGGTGGAATTCACGTTTGTCGAGATTTGATGCACCGACACCTATCAGTCTCAGTTTTTGTCCCTGCCGGAACAGTCCCTTTTCGCCCATCAGCATCTCTTCAAAAAGCAGTTCTGCATTTGCTTCTATAACGGCAGCACTGTTAGTTGAATCTATCAGCTTTCTCTGGTGGGAACGCCGTTTAAATTCAGAGGTCTTCACTATTGCCTCGATCGTACTTGCATATACACCGTCTCTCTGCATCCGTTTCGCAACGCTTTCCGACAGTTCATGTACTATCTTCATACCTTCTTCGGCAAAATTTGTCTCATCTATATCTACGACTGTTGTCGATTCGTTGGAATAACTTTTCGCTTCCCGCTCTTCTGATATAACCTCATCATCACCAATACCGTTTGCACTTTCAAAAATATAAGTACCGGCCTTTTCTCCCAGAAGCGGGATCAGTATATCGGCATCCGTTTTTGCCGCATCACCTATGGTATGGATTCCGATCTTCTTAAGTTTCTCACTGGTACGTTTTCCGCATCCGAAAAGTTCCCCGATGGGAAGACCCCACATTTTCTTTTCTATTTCTTCAGGATACAGTGTATGAACCTTGTCGGGCTTTTCAAAATCGCTTGCCATCTTTGCAAGAAGCTTATTCTCTGAAATACCGATATTAACAGTAAATCCCAGACTATCCTTTATATCATTTTTTATGATATTGGCAGACACGACCGGATCTTCCGCATACCGAGTTCCTGTCAGATCCAGAAAGGCTTCATCTATCGATACCTGCTGGAGCTTTTCGGAATATTTCCTAAGTATCCCGATGAATCCTGCCGAATATTCCCGATAAGTCTTAAAATCCGATTTAACTAAAACGAGATTTGGACATTTTTCAAGCGCCTTAAAAACAGGTTCCGCAGTAACTACGCCGAACTTCTTTGCAGGGATTGATTTTGCCGTGATGATCCCGTGTCTTGTCTCCACATCCCCTGCCACCGCCGAAGGAATTGTACGGAGATCAACGGAATCCGGATCATCTTTAAGCCTTTTTACCGCAGACCATGATAAAAAAGCGCTGTTTACATCTATATGAAAAATACATTTTTCCCGCATAGTCATCACCTCAGTTACAATTCATGTCATTACGCAGACTGCAACAAAATGCTTCGAACTGTGCTTAACAATTGCCTTTTTTATCTAAACAGAGGGATGGCTGTAAAACCATCCCTCTGTTTAAATCCTTTAACAAATCGACACACAAATATATGTATAGTTTTTAATTTTACCACAAATTATGCACGATTTAAACCGCCCAATTATTCACAGTTATGCCTGACATTAATCAGTATTTCTTTTATGTTGTAAAAGGCGGCTCACAAGGATCCGCCCTTCAAGGAGGTGTGTAATAGTATTTATGAAAAAGAGAGGTAATAACCATATTATTTACTGTCCCCGTTCAACTGCCTTTTCTATTCCATTAGAAGATGTATAGCGGTTTACTCTTATCTCCGCTCCATGCTTCGCAAATTCTTCTTTCAGCCTGCTCTCGATGACGGTAATGCTTACCTCTTCATCATCGCAGATCGCAATGTTATACATTTATAAATATTCCCCAATCGTCTTATAGCTTATGAACAGTTCCTTATCTGACATATCAGTATTTCAGTATAACAAATACTAAACCGGAAATTCAATTATTGATTGCACGATAGCTAATGAGGCGATATACTTTATTTAGAAGGGATTTCGAACAGATCGGAGGGGACGATAATGATTGAGATCATAATAACTTTTCTTGATACAGCACTTTATGATGTCGTACAGGTTTGCACGACTCTCCTTGAATTTTTCGGTATTCTTGTGCTGATGGTCACTGCTCTGAAATGCTTTTATTCATGGGTAAAAAAAGATACGGCAAATATAAGAATGGAGCTTGCGCAGGGTATTGCACTCGCTCTTGAATTTAAGATGGGCGGAGAAGTTCTCCGCACCGTAGTAGTCCGGGAATGGTCAGAGCTCGGAATACTAGGTGCGATAATTGTTCTGAGAGCCGTCCTTACCTTCCTGATACACTGGGAGATAAAGAACGAAAAGGCGGAATAGTCAGACTGTTATCCTGACACCTAACCTGTTTGCAATTTTATTGAATATCGGAAGCAGTACCGATGCTATTGCAATTCCCGCAGTTCCCTGTATTACGTTAAACGGGATTTCCGCTACCGAAACGACAACCGCTTCGGAAAATCCGTCTGCACTGAAATTTCCGTTTCCAAACATGACAATAAGAATATTATAAAGGAAATAGCCCAGAACCATCAGGGTTTCACCCGCGATTCCCGCAATTACCGTCTGTGAAAGATGATATCTGTTGTTACTGTAAAATCTGTTTATTCCCTGATATATCTTAGCAGCTGTAAAAGCCGTCAGGAATTTTATAACAAAAGTTCCGGGACACCAGATCATGTATCCGCCGACAAAGTCTGACAAAGCAGAGCCAAGTCCCGCTGCCAGTCCGCCGCTCACCGGTCCGAGAATGATTCCCGCAAGCAGTACAAAAGCATCACCGAGGTGAATGTATCCGATAACCGGAGTCTGTATCTTAAACACAAAAGTTGCCAGTAAAACGAGTGCAGTAAACATTGCAGTCTGAACTAATTTTTTCGTTTCCATAATGATCAATCCTCTTTAATAATGCTGTTTATAAGTTCATCACAAAATTTCCCACATTATATCACTTTATTATTTAAAATAAAATGACTTAAAAGCTATAATCAGTTATAGTTTTAAACTATAAAAAGGAGGCTGCAGTTAAACAGCCTCCGGTCTTTTGTATTAACAGGTCAGATTGCAAATCCCCTCGAAGCTGATGCTCCGACAGTTGAGTTTGCTCCGTCACGACCATAGGTCAGCCCTGCATAAACTTCCTCTGCATTTGACATCATAGGTCCTGATGTATCCTGCTTTGCAACTTCTACGAAAGAATCATGGAGTCCTTCCATAACCTTCCTGCATGCAGGGATATTGGTTCTGTCATCTTTCATTGTTGCCTTATCGCATTCAAGAGTAACAAAATTATATAATCTGCTTAAAGGAAGTGAAATTGCCGGATAGTTCATGTCAAGCGCATCACGAAGCTGCTCAACACACTTCTTTGCTTTCTTTACAGCTTCACAGAATCCCTCACTTGTCTCGGCTGCGATAGCCTCGTCAAAATACTCCATTGCAACCTCGTAAATGATAACTACAACCTGAGATTTGTTTGCCTGTGATATCTTTCTTGCGTATTCCTGTTTTCTTTCGTCTGTCATAATTTTTACCCCCGTCAAATTATTGATCCATACCCCTTAGTTTATTTACTGCAGAAGCTGTAATGCCATCTGCGGTGTTTCGTTAGCCTGTGCAAGCATTGAAGTAGAAGCCTGCATCAATACCTGATAATTGGTGAAGTTTGTCATTTCCTCAGCCATATCAGTATCTTCGATCCTTGATACCGAACTCTCAAGATTTTCCGTTGCCTCTGCTATAAAGCTGATCGTATCTTCTATCCTATTCTGATATGCACCTATCCTTGACCTTGCTTCATTAACATAACTTAATGCGTATCTGACTTTTCCGATTCCGACGGTTGCCCCTGCTTCCGTTGAAAGATCGAGATCATCAAGATCCAGCATTGTAGTCGACATCGACGGTAATGTCATATCCAGATAATCATTCTGGTTACCACCCGTCTGAATTCTCATGGCACCGTCATAGGTGAGGTTTACATTAAACGTTACATCTGTAAATGTAGGTTTTTGATAATAATAGTTTTTACCATCATGAGATATTGTATCATCACCATATCCCAGCACATCACTATTCGACTTTACCATGAAAGTTATTGACTCTCCATTGGTTCCGTTTATGGTAATATATTGATTCCCGTCAACATCAATCTTAACTGAATTGCTGTTGGCATCAGTATACATCCCGGTTGTTACCGCTGTCTGCTCATGAACAGTTGTGCCAACAGTTGATTTTTTTTCATCATCATAATACTTTGGAAAATCAACATCGATTGCCTTGTCAGCACTAAAAAACGGCAATCCGTCAACTTTGATCGTAAGCTTACCTCCGGTAGCAGTTTCCGAAATTTTAATATCCTTTGTAGAACTTATGACAGTCTCTTCACTGTAAGAAACAATCTTTATTTCCTTTTTGGTCGTATATCCGCTGTTTACGAATCCCCCATCAAAAAGCGGCTGTCCGTCAAATTCCGTGGTCTTTGAAATCTTGTCGATCTCCTTGCGGAGCTCCTTCGCCTCGTTCTCAATATAAGACCTGTCATCGGATGTCAATACTCCGTTCGCAGACTTGACCGAAAGCTCATTCAG
>CAJORC010000005.1 GCA_905236615.1 uncultured Lachnospiraceae bacterium | reverse complement strand
GCTGAATGTGAAGAACTTGAAAAATCCGGTGAGATTTCGGGATATATAAAATCATTGGACAGTGTTTTTTCGGAATATGCGAAATATACGGCTGACGAGATGATAGAAAAGAAGATAAGAAACGGTAATTCTTTCAGCACGAGATTAAAGAACGGAAGATACAGGGTTTATCTGCCTGACGGAACATTTGCGGCAGTTTATGAGGTAGAGGACAGAACAGCTAAAATATGCGGATATTTTCTGACGTAAAAAAATTTAAGAATGAATCCGGACTTGGGAAACGGGGAACTGCTTTAACTATTGGCAAATTTGACGGTATCCATTTAGGACACCGTAAGCTCCTCGAGACCGTGAAGTCATATAAGGACAAAGGGCTTGCCACAGTTGTTTTTACTTTTGACACACCGATGGCAGCTTTTTTTTCGGGTCATGAAGTCCAGGTACTTACAACGAATGAAGAGCGCCGTGAGTATCTTGCGGAACTTGGGATAGACTATCTGATAGAATTTCCTGTAAATGATGAGACGATTGGAATCGAGCCTGAAATATTCGTGAAAGATATTCTGGTAAAAAGACTGAATGCCCGTGTTATAGCTGCAGGCAATGACTGCAGTTTTGGAAAAGGCGGAAGAGGGGATATTGCTCTTTTACGCTCCATGCAGGAAAAACTTGGCTTTGAAACAATTGAAGTCGAAAAGATAAGTTATGAAGATGAGATCATAAGCTCAACGCTTGTCCGTTCTTTCGTGGCAGACGGAGATATGGAAACGGCAGAGAAGCTTTTAGGACATCCTTATTCGGTAGGCGGAAAGGTCAGCCATGGAAGAAAACTCGGAAGTTCAGAACTTTCAATGCCTACGGTAAATATCATGCCGGCATCGGATAAGCTTTTACCTCCGTTTGGCGTCTATTTTTCAAATGTCATGGTTGGAAGTTCGGTTTATCAGGGTATAACGAATATAGGAAGAAAGCCTACGGTTTCGGATAATGAAGCAGTAGGGGTTGAGACATATATCTATAATTTTGATGATGATCTTTATGGCGAAAAGCTCAGAGTTGACCTGCTTCACTGGCGCAGGGAAGAAATGAAATTTCCTAACCTTGATGCACTTAAAAAGCAGATGCACGAAGATATGGAAAAAGGAAAAGACTATTTTGGCCTGAAGGACATATAAAAAGATAAGATTTTTTTAACTTGACGTATATAAGTGCCTATGATAGTATTGTAAAAGCGATATTTCCTCTGCCCGGTCGAGAGCTGCTCCGGCTTCGGCTTAGCAGATGGGTTATTGAATTTATTTATAAGGAGAAAAGATATGATAACAAAAGAGAAAAAGGCAGAACTCGTTGAAAAGTACGGAAAGAGCGCTGGTGACACAGGTTCTACAGAAGTTCAGGTTGCAATCCTTACAGAGCGTATTGCAGAGCTTACTGAGCACCTTAAGATTAATAAGCACGATCACCACTCAAGACGCGGACTTCTCAAGATGGTTGGTAAGAGACGTGGTCTTCTTGCATACCTTAAAAAGAAGGACATCAACCGTTATCGTCAGTTGATCGAAAAGTTAGGCCTCAGAAAGTAAGTTATCTAAGGGCGGGAGATTTTTTTCCCGCCCTTTTAGTCATATATAAGACGATTTTTTTTTAGCCGCATTCCGCGGCAGAAGGAGAAGAAATGGCATATAAAACCTATTCAATGGAACTTGCAGGCAGGACCCTTTCAATCGATATAGACAGGGTAGGTAAACAGGCAAACGGCTGTGCATTCATGCACTATGGCGATACTACAGTTCTTTGTACCGCAACAGCTTCAAAGCAGCCTCGTGAAGGAATTGACTTTTTCCCACTTTCAGTTGAATACGAGGAGAAGTTTTATTCAATCGGAAGGATGCCCGGAGGTTTCAATAAGCGTGAGGGAAAGGCTTCTGAGAATGCGATCCTTACAAGCCGTGTTATAGACAGACCAATGCGTCCCCTCTTTCCGAAGGACTACAGAAATGATGTAACACTTGATGCCATGGTTATGGCAGTTGATCCCGAGTGCCGTCCTGAGCTTGTAGGAATGCTTGGCTGCGCACTTGCAACTACAATTTCGGATATACCTTTCGACGGCCCCTGTGCGATGACACAGATGGGTATGAAGAATGGTGAGTTTATTGTTAACCCGTCACAGAAAGACTGGGATGAAGGTGACTTAAAGCTTACTGTTGCATCAGTTGGCCAGAAGGTTATCATGATCGAGGCAGGCGCTAACGAGATATCTGACGAGAAGATGATCGAGGCAATCTACAAGTGTCATGATGTTAACCTTGAGATCATTGAATTCTTCAAGAAGATCCAGGCTGAGGTCGGAAAGCCCAAGCATGAATATGAGAGCTGTGCAATTCCTGAGGCTATGTTTGAGAAGATGAAAGAGATCGTTACTCCCGAAGAGATGGAAGTAGCAACTTTCTCAGATGACAAGCAGACAAGAGAAGCAGCTGTAGCAGCAGCACAGGAGAAGATTCAGGAGGCTCTTGCCGATAACGAAGAGTGGGCTCCTCTTGTTCCCGAAGCTGTATATCAGTATCAGAAAAAGACAGTTCGTAAGATGATCTTAAAAGATCACAAGAGACCTGACGGTCGTGATATCAAGGAGATCCGTCCTCTTGCTGCTGAAGTTGATATAATTCCGAGAGTACACGGTTCAGCTATGTTTACCCGTGGACAGACACAGATCTGTGACGTTGTAACTCTTGCACCTCTTTCAGAGAAGCAGAAGGTTGACGGACTTGACCAGAACATTACTGAGAAGAGATATATCCACCAGTACAACTTCCCGGCTTATTCAGTTGGTGAGACAAAGGTTTCAAGAGGACCGGGACGTCGTGAGATCGGACACGGAGCACTTGCAGAGAGAGCTATGCTTCCGGTACTTCCTTCAGAGGAAGAGTTCCCTTATGCAATCCGTGCGGTTTCAGAGACCTTTGAGTCAAACGGTTCAACATCACAGGCTTCTATCTGTGCTTCATGTATGGCACTTATGGCAGCAGGTGTACCGCTTAAGGCTCAGGTTGCGGGTATCTCCTGCGGTCTTGTGACAGGTGATACTGATGATGATTACATCGTCCTTACTGATATTCAGGGTCTTGAAGATTTCTTTGGCGACATGGACTTCAAGGTAGCAGGTACACATGATGGTATCACTGCGATCCAGATGGATATCAAGATCCATGGTCTTACACGTCCGATAGTTGAGCAGGCTATCAGACAGTGTCATGAAGCAAGAGAATTCATCATGAACAGCGTTATGACTCCTGCAATAGCAGAGCCCAGACCGACTGTTGGTGAGTTTGCTCCAAAGATCGTTCTTACAAAGATCGATCCCGAGAAGATCGGTGATGTAGTAGGTCAGCGCGGAAAGACGATCAATGAGATCATTTCCCGTACCGGCGTAAAGATTGATATTGATGATGAAGGAATGGTATCCGTATGCGGTGAGAACAAGAACATGATGGATCTTGCCCTCAATTACATCAATACTATCGTTAGTGAATTCGAAGAAGGAAAGATTTACGAAGGAAATGTTATTTCCATTAAGGAATTCGGTGCTTTCGTAGAATTTGCTCCGGGTAAGGAAGGAATGGTTCACATTTCAAAGGTTGCTGATCACCGTATAGCACATGTTGAAGATGTTCTTACACTCGGCGATCATGTTAAGGTTAAGTGCATGGGCAAAGACAGAATGGGAAGACTTTCTTTCTCTATCAAGGATGCACAGTAATCACTAAAGAATTGGCTATCATCAGGCTTCGCAGTATTTGCGAAGCCTTTAGCTATAATATGGAGTTTTAATTATGAGGAAATTAAAAGATTTAATTGAAAAGTTAGACTACTCCGTTATTGCAGGAAAAGTCGGGGAACGTGAAATATCTGCTCTTGTATATGATTCGAGAAAAATTGAGAAAGACTGCCTTTTTGTCTGCATAGCGGGTGCGAATTTTGACGGACATACGGCGGCTGCCGAGGCTTTTGAAAAAGGTGCTGCTGCTGTGATAGTCGAGAAGGATATTGATATATCTTCGTCAGCTGAAACTGCGGTCATAAAAGTTGATAGTACAAGATATGCCCTTGCGTTTACATCGGCTGCATGGTTTGATAACCCTGCAGAAGAAATGAAGATCATAGGTATAACCGGAACTAAGGGCAAGACTACGACAGCATTTCTCACAAAGGCTATTCTGGAGGCTGCAGGTCACAAGGTAGGACTTATCGGAACTATTGAGACCATAATAGGGGATGAGCACATTCCGGCAAAAAATACCACACCTGAGTCTTATGTTTTGCAGGAAACTTTCAGGAAGATGGCGGACAACGGCTGTGACAGCGTTGTGATGGAAGTTTCGAGTCAGGCACTTATGATGCACAGGAGTCAGGGATTCATTTTTGACTACGGAGTATTTACAAATATTGAACCCGATCACATCGGACCGGACGAGCACAAAGATTTTGAAGATTATCTCCGCTGTAAGGGACTTCTGTTTAAGCAGTGCAGAATAGGCATAGTCAATGGAGATGATCCGAATACGGACAAGCTTCTTGAAGGACATACATGTGAAGTTCAGACTTTTGGGCGCGGAGAAAAGAATTCGCTCAGAGCTTCGGATGAAGAACTTGTGAAAATCCCGGGTGAGCTGGGAGTTAAATTTAAGATAAGCGGAAGAAAAGAGATGACTGCGGAAGTCGGTACTCCGGGAGAATTCAGTGTTTATAATGCACTGTGCGCAGTAGCGGTCACTCTGAATTTTGACGTACCTGATGAAGCTGTACTGGATGCGCTGAAAAATGCAAGGGTAAAGGGAAGGATAGAGTCAGTCAAAGTTTCTGATAAGTTCTCTCTTTTGATTGATTATGCCCATAATGCAATGGCTTTGGAGAGTCTTTTGACCTCACTCAGAAAATATGAGCCCGGAAGACTTGTATGCGTTTTCGGATGCGGCGGAAACCGTTCTAAATTGAGACGTTTTGAAATGGGTGAAGTATCCGGAAAACTGGCTGATTTCACAATAATTACATCTGATAATCCCAGATTTGAAGAGCCGGAAGCTATAATGGATGATATCGAGACCGGAATCAAAAAGACTTCGGGCGAATATATAAGGATAAGCGACAGAAAAGAAGCCATAAAATATGCGATCGAGAATGGTAAAGAAGGAGACCTTATAGTTCTTGCGGGAAAAGGTCATGAGGACTATCAGGAGATAAAGGGCGTCAAATATCCGATGGATGAAAGAGTCCTTATAGCCGAAGTTTTGGAGGAATTGGCATAACACCATCTTCTATGCTATAATAAAATGTTGCAAAACATATGTATTTGAGCTGAGAGATGAAGGGATACGCATGCAGAACCTTTACGCGGATGTGATAGTTGAAATTTCACATGAAAAGCTGGACAGGAGCTTCCAGTATGCAGTTCCTGAGCAATTCAGGGAACGGATAAATATCGGTTCACGTGTGCTGATACCATTTGGAAAAGGCGGAAAGCTTATCAAGGGCTATGTTATATCCCTGACTGATATTCCGGCGATAGACGTAAAGCGGATAAAAGATATAGCAGATCTGCTGTCTAAGGAAGATAACGCCAGCCCTGAAGAGCAGCTTGTATCCCTTGCTGTCTGGATGAAGCGCCATTACGGAGGCACTTTGATCCAGTCTCTTAAAGTTGTTCTGCCTGTGAGGGCGGAAGTTAAAGAAAAGACAAGACGCATCGTGAAGCTGATCCTTCCTGCGGCTGAACTGGCGGAAAAGCTGGCTGAATTCAGCAGGAAAAAACAGAAGGCAAGGGTCAGGCTCTTATCAGCATTGGCTGAATGCAGGGAGATAGACTACAGTCTTTTACGGGACAGGCTGAATATATCATTGAGCGTGGTAAGACAGCTTGCCGATATGTCTGTAATTGATGTCGAAGAAGTGCAGGAATACAGACGTCCTGCAATCTATGACGAGCTTTCGGATAAAAGATTCAGTCTGAGCTCCGAGCAGCAGGATATAGTTGATGATTTTGCGGCGGATTATGATATGGGTATCAGAACTCCGTCCCTTATCCACGGAGTTACAGGTTCCGGCAAGACAGAAGTCTATATGGAGATCATAGCCCACGTGATAGAACGCGGAGGGCAGGCGATCATGCTGATACCGGAAATCGCGCTGACCTTTCAGACGGTTATGCGTTTTTCGAGAAGATTTGGTGACAGGGTAACTTATCTCCATTCCAAATTGTCACCGGGTGAGAGATACGATCAGATACTGCGTGCTGCAAGAGGCGATGTAGATATCGTGATCGGACCTCGGTCAGCACTGTTCACACCGTTTCAGCGACTTGGCGTTATCATAATAGATGAGGAGCATGAAACGAGTTATAAGGCTGAGAACGTTCCGAAATACCATACGGTTGAAACGGCTGCAGAAAGGGCAAGACTTGCGGGAGCAGCGCTGGTTCTGGGTTCTGCAACGCCTTCAGTGGACTCGTATATGCATGCAAAACGCGGAGAATATAAGCTTTACGAGTTAAAAGAGCGTATAAATAAAAGCACTCTTCCCGAAGTTCATATAGTAGACCTGAGAGATGAACTCAGGGCGGGAAACAGATCCGTCTTTTCGGGAAAACTTAAGGAACTGATAGAAGACAGACTGAATAAGAAAGAGCAGGTAATGCTTTTCCTGAACAGAAGGGGCATGGCGGGCTTTGTGAGCTGCAGGAAATGCGGTCATGTTATAAAATGTCCTCATTGTGATGTATCTTTAAGCCTGCACAGAAATAAAAGACTGGTCTGTCATTATTGCGGCTATGAAGAAGCATTTGATCAGACCTGCCCCGAATGCGGTTCTAAATATATCGGCACTATGAAAGCAGGAACAGAGCAGATAGAGGAGCTTACATTAAAGACATTTCCCGGTGCCAGAGTTGTCAGGATGGATGCCGACACGACAAAGAAAAAAGATGATTATCAGAAGATACTCTCATCTTTTGCGGAGGGAGAGGCTGACATTCTTGTCGGGACTCAGATGATAGTCAAGGGACATGATTTTTCCAATGTGACTCTGGTAGGAATTCTGGCTGCTGACCTGTCATTATATGTGAATGATTACCGTGCGGCAGAAAGGACTTTTGCATTGCTTACCCAGGCAGCGGGAAGGGCCGGACGGGCTGAGAAAAAGGGTGAAGTGGTCATACAGACTTATTCTCCTGATAATTATGCCGTGAAGGCAGCGGCAAAGCAGGATTATATAGATTTTTATGAGGAAGAGATCGGCTACAGACGATTATGCAATTATCCTCCGGTCGGACATATTTTGAAAATACTCATAGAGGATCCGATAGAGGAAGAAGCATGCAGAATGGCTGAGAAACTCTATGAGATATCAGAAGAGACAGCAGCGGGCAACGTTATAGGTCCGGCAGAGGACAGTATCTCAAAGATCAGGGATATATACCGCTATGCGCTGTATGTGAAAAACGAAGATTATGAAAAGCTGGTGCTTGTAAAGGATGCCTGCGAAGAGTGGCGTCTTAGTCACAATATTGGCAAGTCAACAGTTCAGTTTGACTTTGATGCGTAATGGAAAGGAATAATTATGGCAATTAGAGAAGTAAGGGAACTGGGAGATGAGATACTTACCAAGAGAAGTAAGGAAGTAAAGGAGATGACTCCCAGAGTAAAGGAACTCATCGACGACATGATAGATACCATGTATGAGGCTAACGGAGTCGGTCTTGCGGCAGTTCAGGTCGGCGTCCTCAAAAGGATTGTTGTTATGGACGTTACAGGTGAAGACCTTATTGTAATGATAAATCCTAAAATCGTTGAGACTTCGGGAGAGCAGACAGGTCAGGAAGGCTGCCTTTCCGTACCCGGAAAAGCTGGTCAGGTGACAAGACCTAATTATGCAAAGGTTGTTTATCTTGACAGGGATATGAAGCCGGCAGAGCTTGAAGGAACCGAACTTCTTGCGAGGTGTATCTGTCATGAGTGCGACCACCTTGACGGTAAAATGTATGTTGACCTTGTTGAGGGTGACCTTGTTGACGTTCACTATGATGAAGAGTATGAAGAGGAAGTAGAGGAGTAAAAGCTTTGAGAATAATCTTCATGGGAACACCTGATTTTTCGGTAGGTGTATTAAAAGCCCTGCATGAAGCAGGAGAAGAAATAGTATTGTGTGTGACACAGCCTGACAGGGAAAAAGGTCGTGGAAAAGGTGTTTCAATGACGCCTGTCAAGGAATATGCGCTTGAAATAGGTGTACCGGTATTCCAGCCCGAGAAGATCCGTGCGGAGGAGGCTGTAGTCAGACTCAGGGAATATAACGCGGATATCGCTGTGGTAGCTGCTTTCGGGCAGATACTCTCAAAAGAGATACTTGATATGCCCCGCTACGGCTCAATCAATGTGCATGCTTCACTTCTGCCTTATTACAGGGGAGCGGCTCCGATACAGCGCTCGATCATCAACGGTGATGAAAAGACCGGTGTTACCATCATGCAGATGGATGAGGGACTTGATACCGGCGATATGATCATGAAAAAGGAAGTCAAGATCGCAAAGGATGAGACCGGAGGTAGTCTTTTCGATAAGCTTATGGAGACAGGAGCTTCTCTGTGCGTGGAAGCGATAAGGGCGATTGAAGCCGGTACGGCAAGCAGGACTCCTCAGCCTGAGGGCGATTTCGGCTATGCCAGAATGCTTAAGAAATCAGAAGGACTTATTGATTTCAATAAAAAAGCGGTTGAGATAGAAAGACTGATAAGAGCCTTAAATCCCTGGCCGAGCGCCTATACTTATCTTTCGGGCAAAATGCTTAAGATCTGGAAGGCTGAGGTTACGGGAGAGAGCAGTGGAGTAGCCGGCGAGGTAACAGGGGTTGATTCCGAAGCGTTTACTGTAAGCTGCGGTGAAGGCAGTCTCAGATTGCTGGAAATACAGCTTGAAGGAAAAAGACGAATGAGTGTCCACGATTTCCTTCTCGGTCAGAAGGTTGAGAAAGGAATGAAGCTTGGAGGGAAGAAAGCTTGACTAAGGGTGAACTAAAGATAAATACACGCGCTATTGTTCTGGATATACTTTTGGCGGTTGAAAAAGAGGATCGTATGACAGGACTTCTTATTCATGACGTCCTTGAGCAATATGCCTTTCTTCCGGCGAGAGACCGGGCTTTTATAAAAAATCTCGCGGAAGGGACAGTTGAACGCCAGATAACCCTTGATTATATAATTGACAGATATTCAAAAGTTAAGAGCGGTAAGATGAAGAGCCTTATCAGGTGCGTGCTGAGAATGAGCGTCTATCAGCTTTATTTTATGAGTCAGGTACCTGCTTCGGCTGTCTGCAATGAAGCGGTAAGACTTGTAAGAAAAAGACATTTTAATAATCTTACCGGCTTTGTGAACGGTGTATTGAGAAAAATCGCATCCGAAAAGACAGATTTGGAGAAAATCGATAATCTGTCCGTAAGGTTTTCCATGCCGGAGTGGATAGTTAAGCGCTTTATAGATGAAGCAGGAGAAGAAAAAGCTCTGGAAATGCTTAAATCATCCGTCGGCACCCGTCCGGTATTTATCAGAACAAACCGTACAAGGATCAGTCCCGAAGAATTAAAAGTTCTTTTGGAGGATGAAGGTGTCAGATGCGAACCGGTTGAAGGAATTGATTATGCTTTCAGAATATCCGGTTTTGAAAGGCTTTATGATCTGAAAAGCTTTAGAGACGGTTATTTTTCAGTGCAGGACATAAGCTCAATGTCAGTAGCTGAGCTGTTAGAGATCAAAGAAGGAATGAAAATCCTTGATATTTGTGCGGCGCCCGGAGGGAAAAGCTGCCATGCCGCAGAAATCCTAAACGGAAGCGGCAGTGTTGAGGCAAGGGATATTTCTGAAAGAAAACTTGAAAAAATTGAGGAAAATATCAGCCGTCTTGCACTTAAAAATGTTGAATTGAAGGTTTCGGATGCAACCTGTGCGGATGAAAATACTTTTGATTCATTTGACAGAGTCATTGCTGACCTGCCGTGCTCGGGACTTGGCGTTATCGGCAGGAAAAACGATCTTAAATATCGCGTAAAGGAAGAAGATATAGCTTCACTTGCGGAGCTTCAGAGAAAAATTCTGAGAAATGCCGTTAAATACTTGAAAGACGGCGGTATAATTGTATTTTCGACCTGTACCATAACGAAAGAAGAAGGATCGGAACAGGCTGAATTTATCGAAAAGGAATTAGGCTTGAAAAAACTTGAGGAACGTATTTTTTATCAGTCGCAGGAAGGTTCTGACGGTTTTTACGCCGCATCGTTTATTAAATAATTTATGAAAGAAAATATACGCTCGCTCTCACTTGAAGAGCTTAAGGAAAAGATAACAGAATACGGGGAAAAGCCTTTCAGGGCAAAACAGGTTTATGAATGGCTTCATAAAAAGCTGGCCCGTTCAGCGGATGATATGACAAATGTGTCAAAAGACTTGAGGGAAAAGCTTCAGGCAGATTTCACGGTGGACGGTCTTTCGATAGTGGAAGTACAGGTCTCGGAACTGGACGGTACACGGAAGTTCCTTTTTGAACTGCCTGATGGAAATGTCATAGAGAGCGTATGGATGAAGTATAAAGCCTGGAATTCGGTATGTATATCCTCCCAGGTCGGCTGTGCCATGGGCTGCAGCTTCTGTGCGTCAACGATCGACGGATGTGTAAGAAGTCTTACCGCCGGAGAAATGCTGGATGAGATATACACGATACAGAAAACAATGGGCGAGAGAGTTTCAAACGTCGTGATAATGGGAAGCGGGGAACCGCTTATGAATTACGACAATCTACTGAAGTTCATTGATATGATCTCCAATAAGGACGGTCTTAACATAAGCCAGAGAAATATTACGGTATCGACCTGCGGAATAGTTCCGAAGATATATGAGCTTGCAGATGAAAAGAAGGAGATAAACCTTGCAATATCCCTGCATGCGCCGAATGATGAGAAGCGCAGGGCACTTATGCCTATTGCTAAAAAATATTCGATAAAGGAACTTATGGAAGCCTGCAGATATTATTTTAACAAGACGGGACGGAGACTGACCTTTGAATATTCGCTCGTTGCCGGAAATAATGACAGTGATAAAGATGCAGAGGAGCTTGCAAAGCTTTTAAAAGGCTTAAATTCGCATGTTAACCTTATACCTGTAAACCCCATAAAAGAGCGTAATTACAGGCGTCCCGATATGAAATTCGTGAATCGGTATAAAAACAAACTTGAAAAATCGGGAATAAATGTTACTATTAGAAGGGAAATGGGTGCGGATATAGACGGTGCCTGTGGACAGCTTCG
>CAJORC010000004.1 GCA_905236615.1 uncultured Lachnospiraceae bacterium | reverse complement strand
TTCGTCACATGAAATCCGTAGTGTTCCTGTACCCAGTCAGTAATTTTCTTATATGTGGCTTTGGCTTCTGAGCTGGTTTCATCTAGTTCGTCCAAGTCCACTTTTACCCTGATCCTGTCATCCGGATTTTGTTGGGACAAAAGAACAACAGTTTCCACATGCACTGTCCCCGGGAACATATCCACGCAGGCGATACGCTCAGGTCTGTATCCGCCGGCAATAAGTATCTCCAGATCACGGGCAAGGGATGTCGGTTTGCATGAAATGTAAATCATCCTGTCTACGCCATAATCTATAATCTTTCCCAGCGCCTTCGGGTGTACTCCGTCACGCGGCGGGTCGAGCACGATAAAATCCGGTCTGTCTTCTATCTCATCTATGACCTTGAGCACATCCCCGGCTATAAACTCACAGTTATTCAGACCGTTTAAAAGCGCATTGTCCTTTGCGGCTGCCACTGCCTCTTCAACAATTTCAACGCCTACTACCTTGCCTGCTGCCGGAGCAAGCATCTGAGCTATGGTACCGGTTCCGGAATATAAATCATAAATCACCGAATTATCTTTTCCAATCTCGCCAATAAACTTTCTGGCGGTTTCATAAAGCACCTCTGCACCTAAAGAATTCGTCTGGAAAAACGAAAACGGGCTTATCTTAAACTTAAGTCCGAGAAGTTCTTCATAAAAGAAAGGCTCGCCATATATTACCTTCGTGCCCTCATCTTTTACGACATCAGCAAGTGAGTCATTATGAGTATGAAGAATCCCCTTCAGCCGTCCGAGATACTCATCTGCCAAAAGAGCCTCCTTCCACCCCTCCAAAAGTGAAGCCTCATCTTTTTCCGAAAGCGCTGTCGTCGTAATAATATCTACAAGGATTTCACCTGTCCTGGCCGCCTTTCTCACCAAAAGGTGACGCAGGTAGCCCTCATGTCTCATGCGATGATAGTACGGGGTATTTTCCTTTTGAAAATACTCTAAGGTCTTTTTCAGTATTTTCCTGAAATCCTCATCCATTATCCTGCAGCCGGATACGGTAATAATATCATAAAAGCTGCCTCGTTTATGCATGCCAACGGAAAGCGGGCCATCTTTTACCTCGTCTCCAAAGGTAAACTCCATCTTGTTTCTGTATTCAAACTGATGAGGGGATGGAATAATCCCCTCAAAGACGCGTAAAAGCTCATCTTCTCCAATCACATCCGAAAGCAGCTTTTTTACCTGAGTACTCTTTAGCATCAGCTGGTCGTCATATCCGAGGCTCTGGTAGTTGCACCCTCCGCAGATATTAAAATGCGGACAGACCCCGTCGGTTATCTCATTCGGTGCTTTTTCGACCACTTCAAGAAGCCGTCCTTCAATCTTTCCTTTTCTTATTTTAGACACAGAAAAGCGTACCTTTTGACCGGGTACGCTGTTTTTAACAATAACCTGTTTGTCTTCTGCGTGAATAATTCCTTTGTTGGGAAACTGCAGACTTTCTACAACTCCCTCAAGAATATCACCTTTTTTCATATGATAACTCCTTAATCCAAATCGTCCTCAAAATCGTCATCATCGAAGTCATCATCAAAATCGTCATCGAAGTCGTCAAAATAATCTGGTGTAAGATATTTATATACAGCAATCGCTGCGCATGAAATGATGGCTACAACTCCTACAATAGCAAATATCCAAAGATACTTCTTTTTCTTCTTTTCTTCTTCCTTCTTATTAAGAAGCTCTGAAATACTTGCATTCGCAAGAATTTCTTCTAACTTTGATGAAACATCGTCAAATCTCTTATTCATAATTAAACCGCTCCTTTACATAAAAAATCTAAAAAAATTATAGCATAAGTTTAAATCTGTGTATATAATTTTTTGACAATTTGGCTCATAAATCCGAATAAAAAAGAAAGCCGGCACGCTCCTCCCCTGTGCATGCCGGTCCTTGACGCATCTTATTCCGAAACAGTCCGATCACAATTCGAAACATCCCCCGATATTCCTAAATAAAAGCCCCCATAGCTTCTTCTCCTTCGGAAATAAAATGCTTTTCTTGATAAATATGCTATCACTTAAGGAGAAGAGCTACAAGGACATTTTTTTAGAAAAAAAGGACATTTTTTTTGATGGTGTCATCAAAAATGTTTTTTATTTAAAACAGTCTTATTCATAGTACTCCGAATCATAATATGATGATTCATACGACCAGTATCCCTCATATGAATCGGTTGTTTTTATGTCATCGTCAGTCA
>CAJORC010000003.1 GCA_905236615.1 uncultured Lachnospiraceae bacterium | reverse complement strand
TGAGTGTGAACTGCTGCGGAGCAACACGAAAACACGAATATTGGGTGGGATTGTGGGAGCGCAAAGTGCGGAACAATCCCTGACATCATAATCTATATATAGAAATAAATCCGGAGGTCATCGTTTTGAATATATGCCTGTTGAATGATTCATTTCCACCTATAATTGACGGTGTTGCAAATACGGTCATGAATTACGGTAAGATTCTGACTGAAAATTTCAATGCCGGGGTTATTGTCGGGACACCGAGGTATCCTGACGCTGATTACGATAATTATCCATATAAGGTAGTGCCATATCCAAGCCTGAATACTTCTGATATCGTAGCCGGTTACAGAGCCGGTAATCCTCTTGCAATGAGAGCCATTAAACAGCTGGCTGATTTTTCACCGGATATAATTCATACACATTGTCCTGTTTCTTCCACGATAATGGCTCGTATATTACAGAATGAAACAGGCGTTCCGATCGTTTTCACATACCATACAAAATTTGATGTTGATATCGCCAGAGCGCTTGGGGAAGGCTTCCTGAAAAAGGAGACCATCAGGGCGATGGTAAGGAATATCTCAGCCTGTGATGAAGTCTGGGTCGTTTCCGAAGGAGCCGGAGAAAATCTGAGATCTCTCGGTTATGAAGGTGACTTCAGGGTAATGTCGAATGGTGTTGATTTCCCTAAGGGAAGGATTGATGTGGAGAAGGTCAGAGAAGTAACTTCTCTTTATGATCTGCCGGAGAATATCCCCGTATTTCTCTTTGTCGGACGCATCATGAAATATAAGGGACTGCCGCTGATAATTGATGCATTGAAAATCCTTTCGGAGAAGGGAATTGACTACCGTATGCTTTTTGTGGGCGGCGGAGCAGATGCTGAAGCATTACAGGAGACGATCCGCAACTATGGATTATCTCTTGATATTTATAAAGAGGACGGAACAAAAAAACACTTTGAAGCTGAAGAAGGAAAAAGCGGTCTAATAATTTTTACAGGATCTGAGAGAGACAGGGAACGCCTTCGTGCGATAAATACAAGAGCGGATCTTTTTCTTTTCCCGTCTGTCTATGACACAAACGGGATCGTTGTTAGAGAGGCTGCAGCCTGCGGTCTTGCAAGCGTTCTGATAAAAGATTCATGTGCGGCTGAAGGTATCACTGACGGAAGAAACGGTTTTATCATCGACGAAAACGCAGAAAGCATGGCGGCACTTCTCGAAGATGTTTCCGGAAGACTTCCGTACTTAAAGGAAATCGGACAGAATGCCATGGATGAGATATATATTTCATGGGAAGACAGCGTAAAAACTGCTTACAGAAGATATGAAGAATTACATGCAATGGTTCTTGACGGTACATTTAAGCGTAAAAGAAAGCATCCGTCAGATTTATTCCTGGAGTCAACTTCTATGATAATAAAAGGTACAGAGCATGTATTTGACATTCCAAGAAATATATACGGAGGAATGAAAGAGAATATCGTCCAATTGACCGACCGGTCTCTTAATTATACGGCGAGCATAGCTGAATTCGGTAAAGAATTGAGCAAAGAGATCCGGGAAAACGTTGAAAGTATCTTGTCAAGGAAGGACTGATCTTATTATGAGGGGCAATAACACGGGTGAAAACGACTGGTATAAAAGGATGAGCTTTTACCAGATATGGATAAGAAGTTTTGCAGACGGTAACGGAGATGGAATCGGTGATTTATATGGTGTATATAAAAAATTGAAATATATCAAATCTCTCGGTGTAGACGGTATCTGGTTCTCTCCTTTGTATCCTTCACCCAATGCGGATTTTGGTTATGATATATCCGATTATAAAAATATTCACAAAGATTACGGGACGCTGGAACAATTCAAAAAAGTCCTGAATAAGGCTCATGAATTAGGACTTAAGGTGATCATGGATCTTGTTATAAACCATACTTCTGATGAACACAGGTGGTTTAAGGAGAGCCGAAAAGGAAAAGATAATCCTTACAGTGACTATTACATCTGGCGTAAAAAGCCAAATAACTGGGACAGTATATTAGAGGGAAAAGCGTGGCATTATGATAAGGTCCGCGGAGAATATTATCTTCATATATTCTCTAAAAAACAGCCTGACCTGAACATGGACAATCCGAAAGTACGTGAGGAAGTAAAGTCTGTCATGCGCTTCTGGCTGGATATGGGGGTGGACGGTTTCAGGGAAGATGTCATAAATTTTATCTCCAAAAAAGAAGGGCTCCCGAACGGTATTCCTTTTCTGCCGGTGATCAATGGTATGCCTTATTATAAGGACGGTCCGCATATTCATGAATACATGGCTGAATTCAGAGAGGTCTGCAACGAATATGACTGTATCCAGATTGGAGAAGGACCGATGACTACGGTCAATTCTGCCCTTAAATACCTTACGGGGCCGAATAAATCCCTTGATATGATGATCTCCTTTGACCACATGATGGCAAACTGCTTTTTGACGGAATATATTCACAGACCCTTTTCGCTTATCAAGTTAAAGAAAGCTTTTTCAAAATGGCAGAATAAACTGGAAGGCAAAGCTTGGAATACCCTTTATCTTGAAAATCATGATCATCCGAGGATAATAAGCAGATACGGCAGTGAAAGATACTGGCGTGAGAGCGGAACCATGCTTGCAGCTTCATATATCTTTCAGAAGGGAACACCCTTTATATATCAGGGACAGGAGATCGGCATGACAAATATCCGTCTCAGTTCGATTGAGTGTTATAATGATGTTTCCTCAAAGACTAATTTTTACAGATACAACTTAAAAGATGAACTCCAAAAGCGACTGAAAAGGATATATATTTCAAGCAGGGATTCTTCAAGAACACCTATGCAGTGGAGCAGCAAAAAATATGCCGGATTTTCTAAGGTAAGACCTTGGTTTTACCTTAATTCCAATTACAAAAAGGTCAATGTTGCGTCAGAAGAGAAAGACCCTTACAGCATACTGAATTTTTACAAAAAATGTCTCGAATTACGAAAACATTCCAAGACGCTGATCTTTGGCAAATACCGGGAATTTTATCCGAAAAATCCTGAGATATACATGTATGAAAGGGCATATGAAAATTTCCGTTATCTTATAATATGTTCATTTTCCAAGATTCCTTTAAAGATAGGTTTACCGCCTTTTTACAGGAAGCTCAAAGGACAGCTGGTGCTGGACAATTATCCTGACAGGAAACTGGAATTTTTCAGACCTTATGAGGCGAGGGTTTATAGGTATGGAATATGATTGACCATATTTGCCAATTATGATAAAATTTAATGAATGACAAAGGCGTCTTCACGGTTAGAAGGCGCCATTTTTTAGGATAAGGCGTGTAGTAGAATGAAAAAGATTATTACGATCGGCAGAGAGTATGGTGCCGGAGGAAGAAGTGTCGGCAACTTAGTTGCAGATAAGCTTGGGATTGCTTTTTATGACAGAGATCTGATAATGAAGACAGCAGAAGAACTGTCTTACCTTACAGCAGATGATGTAAGGAAATGGGATGAGAGAGTTCCCATTAATGCGGGACTTATGCAGAGCCTTTTTGATCCGATGAACAAATCTCTCGGAGAACAGCTCTGGAAAGCACAGGTTGATGCGATAAGAAAAATCGCGGACAAGGAAAGCTGCGTCATAGTCGGACGTAATGCAGGTTTCATTTTAAGGGAATTTGATCATTTTCTGAATGTTTTCATATATGCTGACAAGGAATGGCGTATCAGACATATGATGGAAAAAACACCCGGTTCTGACAGAAACAGCATTATAGCAAACATGAATGATATAGATAAAAGACGCCATGCTTATGCAAAGATGTATACGGGTATGGATTCAATAAATCTGGCAAACTATGACCTGACAATCAACACAGGCAAGCTTGGATTTGAGAAGGCGGCAGAACTGATAGTTTCCGCTTCCGAAAAGCTTTAAAGACGGTAACTCATTAAAATTAAAAATAAAAAAAGGAAGGTAAAGATTATGAAAAAGTTAGTTGCATTAATGCTTGGTGTTGCTATGTGTGCATCACTTACAGCTTGTGGAAATTCAGCTGCACCGGCGGCTTCTGAGGCACCTGCCGCAGCTTCATCAGCAGCTACGGAAGCAGCGGATGCTGCTAAGGCTGATGCTTCTGCAAGCAGCGGAAAGCACTTTACAATTGCTACAGATACAGCATTCAGACCTTTTGAGTATACAAATGCTGACGGAAAATTCGAAGGAATTGATGTAGATCTTCTTGCAGCTATCGCTGAGGATCAGGGATTTACATATGACCTCAATTCACTCGGATGGGACGCTTCCATCGCTGCATGTCAGGCCGGTCAGGCTGACGGAATGATTGCAGGCGCTTCGATCACCGATGAAAGAAAAGAAAGCGGCTGGATCTTCTCTGACGGTTATTACAATGCTACACAGTGCGTATCAGTTGCTGAATCATCATCAGCTGCAGGCTTTGAAGACCTTAAGGGTACAACAGTGGCTGTTAAGACCGGTACGCAGGGTGCTGCTTACGCTGAGAGCGTAAAGGATCAGTACGGTTTTGATATTTCATATTTTGAAGATTCACCGACGATGTATCAGTCAGTAATCGGCGGACAGTGCTCAGGCTGCTTCGAGGATACCCCTATCATCAAGGCTTATATCAAGCAGGACGGACTTGCACTTAAGACCCTTGACAGCACGGAAAATGATGGTTCACCTTACGGATTTGCAGTATTTTCAGCAGATAAGCAGGAGCTTGTAGACTTATTCAATGCAGGTCTTGCAAATATCAAGAAGAACGGCAAGTATGACGAGATAATCGCAAAGTATCTTGGCGAATAAGTTGTGGACAGCGGGAATTAGTTTTATTTGGAGTAATACAGAATGATTCAGATTATCACAGGTTATGGAAGACTGATGCTGACAGCAATGGGACAAACATTGCTGTTGGCATTATGCGGACTTTTTTTTGCCTGCATTTTAGGTCTTATTTTTGGAATAATGAGCGTTGTCAGAAACACGGCATGCAACGTTATCGCTACGATTTTCGTTGATGTTATCAGAGGCGTTCCGATGATAGTGCTCGCATATTTTATATTCTTTGGTATTCCTTTCTTTTGGAATAATATCTTAGGTATCGGAGGACTGACTTTGTCAGCACTTACTGCAGGTACTATATGTCTTGCACTTAACTGCGGTGCTTATATGGCAGAGATCATAAGGGCAGGTATACAGAGCGTCGATAAGGGACAGATGGAGGCTGCAAGGTCGCTCGGACTCTCTTATGCCACATCCATGAGACGCGTTGTCCTTCCTCAGGCTATAAAGACGATGATCCCCAGTATCATCAATCAGTTTATTATTACTTTGAAGGATACATCAATACTTTCGGTTATCGGCTTCCCGGAGCTCGTAAATACTACAAAGAACGTTGTTGCTGTAACATTTAAGTCTTTCCAGGCATGGATTGTTGCGGGTGCAATGTATCTCATAGTTATTACGCTGCTTTCAAGACTTGCGAAGAATTTTGAGAGGAGGCTGAACCGTGGCAGAGAATAATACAAATAAAAGCCCAAGAATTCAGGTTTCTCACCTCAGCAAAAAATTCGGTGAGCTTGAAGTATTGAAAGATATAAGTATGGATATCGAAGAAGGAGAAGTTGTCGTTATCTTAGGTCCTTCAGGTTCCGGTAAGTCAACTTTCTTAAGATGCCTGAACAGGCTTGAAACTGCAAGCAGCGGAAGCATTATGATCAACGGATATGATATCTGTGATAAGAAGATCGATATAAATAAAGCCCGTGAAAATATCGGTATGGTTTTCCAGCATTTTAATCTTTTCAATAATATGAATGTTATGGGAAATATGCTTCTTGCCCCGACAGAACTTAAAAAATTCTCAAAGGAAGAAGCACGAGACAGGGCTGAGAAGCTTCTTGCAAGAGTAGGAATGCAGGACAAGATACATGCCTTTCCGTCACAGCTTTCCGGCGGACAGAAACAGCGTGTGGCTATAGCCAGAGCTCTTGCCATGAATCCTAATGTAATGCTTTTTGATGAGCCTACTTCTGCACTTGATCCTGAGATGGTCGGAGAAGTTCTGGCTGTAATGAAGCAGCTTGCAGGAGAGGGTATGACCATGGTTGTCGTTACCCATGAAATCGGATTCGCCAGAGAAGTTGCTGACAGGGTTGTATTCATGGAGGGCGGCTATATTGTAGAGCAGGGCAGCCCGGATGAAGTTATCAATAACCCGAAAGAAGCAAGGACTATCGACTTCTTAAGCAAGGTTTTGTGATTTCCGGTATTTTATTAAATACAATAAATTCCGGCATCTTATGATAAAATTATACTATATAAGCAGTCAGGGTGGGTCTGACAGATTGGAGATGCCGGTATGAATGATTCAACACGAAATGACCTCATAGGTCAGCTTTCAGCCTCTGTAGGTTTAGCAGGTAAACTTGATAACGCCGGAACTAAAGTTGATAGTTCGACGCGAACTGTTTATAGTAACGGTAATGTTTTTTATACTTATCAGGAAGTGGAAAATGCACGAAAACTGATGTATAAGGAGCTTGGAAATGTAACGGACAAATCAATGCAGAAACTTTATAAGATTTCGCTTGCGGTGTTTGATGATTTCTTGAAAAAAGCTTCCGAATCAGATAAGATTGTCGGAATGGAATAAAAACAGAGTATATTATTAAAAGCTGAGGTTCTTTATCGAACCCCAGCTTTTTTCTTACTTTATAGGAAATTCCGATTTTTTTTGCAATCAATCCTAACATATGTTCGAACGAATGAAAAGGGAAGAACAAAGGAAGGGGATGATAAAAAGACGATAGGGCAATTAGAAGATATAGAAACCATCTTCTCCAAAATCGTCATCAAGTTCGTCATCATTTAGAAAATAATCCATGTCCAAAAGTTCATCCTCGCTCATATTGCGAATGTCCTTGGACGAAAAACCTTCAGGTGGGTTATCCATGTATTTTTTGCGCAGTTTCTCAATGTTTTGTTCCATGTTGGTATCCTCCTGAAAGGATTATACCAAGTATAGACTGTTTAAGAAAGTCATGCAGATGAACGCAATCCACGAGATTTGGACATTGCTTTCTCGTATAGTTCTTCAAGAGAAACGCGCTTGTGATTAAAATATAGTTCCAAGAACAGCATTGTTGAACCGCAATCGCATTTTAAAGGATCATATCCGAATGCGGATAGCTGTGAAGTACGCCATTTATTGAAGCCACGAAGAAATGAGTGCTTTTCTTTTGAAATGGCGCGGTTAAGATTTTTGTCAATGTCTCTGTGACGGGCATAAATACCACCATAACGTATCATCTTAAAGTGTTTTTCAGGTATATGCCGTATCAGACGTTCAATGAACTCGGTTGCAGGGATGGTTTCTTCTACATATTTGTCATCTTCGTGGCGGTTGTAGTGGAAAGTGACATAATCACCGTCATATTTGTCAATACGTGA
>CAJORC010000002.1 GCA_905236615.1 uncultured Lachnospiraceae bacterium | reverse complement strand
ATTTACTAGTGGAGAAGCTTCGGGAGCGAAGTCATATTTTCTTTCAGATGATGATGATTTGTCAGTGGTAGTTTCAGGCAAAGAGCTTGCGCTCCTGAAAGAGGCTTCGGAAGATGAAACTCCTATGATGGTACCGCTTATTGGAGAAATAGGAGAAGACTTTGTCAGTCTGGCAAATGAAGGTGATTTTGAATCCAGGCTGAAAAAAGCTGACGGAACAGTTATTTATGACTGGAAGCAGGTATCAAAATTTACAGAGCTTGATCCTGACAGCGAATATATAATCTACCTAAGGGAAAAAGGTTCAACCGGTGAAGGCGTTAGCATTAACGTAAAGACCAACAAGGCAGGAGTCACGACAGAAGTTAAGAACAAAAGTGAGCAGAAGACAGGTGAAACAGGATTTGTTGTAACGGAGACCGGGGTAGACAGTGATGCACCTTCTGCTTCAATCGATAACCTTAATCCTGAATTTGTAAGAAATAATATTGCTGATGCTAATGAGCTTGATCTTGTTAAGGACGGAAGTACGCTTCTTGTACAGCTTTTTGTAAGGAATGCGAATTCTGATGAAAACAGGAAAAAAATTGAAGAAGCGGCAAAGAAAAAGAATTTAGGCAGCGGAATTGCTTCTGTCTTTAGCATGTCACTGATAAAGACGCTTATACAAACAAGCGGAACAAGCGAAACTGACATTGATAAACTGGAGAATGGAGTAGATGTTGCGATTCCAATCCCGACTGATGATGAGCTGAAAGCAGAGGCATTCGGAGAAACGGAAGAGACCCGGTCGGCAAATATCCAGGCTTTTGCAACAGCATCGGGAAAGACTTTTAAGATCGCAGTACAGACCGGCGACAATACGGAGATTATTGACCCTAAGATTGAGGGCGGTAATATAATTTTCAAAGCCAGGAATTTCAAGGATTCGGTTTATGCCCTGCTTTACAGCGAATCAGAAGAGCAAGCCGACAGCCAGTCTGCAAATGAGCGTATCCTGGTTGTAAAGAATAAGTCAGACATCACGCACTTATTCAAAAAATACGGCGAGACAGGCTATAAATACCGATTCAAGGTGGAAAACAAGGCTCAGAGAAGCATAATGACCGTCAGTAAGAAGGGTAGAGTTAAGGTTAAGAGAGTTGGAACTGCAACGGTAGCACTTTTCAGAAAGGTGAAGGGTGGAAGCTGGTCGAAGATCGAGGAGCAGACCTTAACGGCTGAGAAGCCAAACCTGCCGAAGAAAGTGACGAGTCTGAAAGTCGGAGACAAAGTTTATGCGACAAGCTTTATCACGAATACGATGGTAAGCAAGCCGACATCTTATGAATCATCGAAACCGTCAGTAGCAAGCATCGACAGCAGCGGCCTTATAACGATCCACAAGAGCGGCACAACAAAGATAAGCATAATCTATGGCAGCGGCAAAGGTGCAGCAAAGTATAAAGTAAAGCTTAAAATTCAGTAAGATAGGTTGATATCTCTTTCAAAAGCCCCCGGAGAACTGTCTCCGGGGGCTTTTTGCTGCGCCTTAGCTTATGGTCTGTTCTGCGATACCTATGATGCAGCTTTTCCTGCAGAAGCATATCCCAAAGGAAACTGAGCCGATATAGCCGTCTTCGAGGACACCTTCCGCATATTTCTTTTCTCTGATCTGATCGAATGCTTCCTGCAGTCCTGCATCCATTTCGTTGAATTTCTTCCTAACTTTAAGTTCAAAGATAAGGGCAGGGTCTTTCGGACGGTCGGGATACAGGATTATATCCGGACGTCCGTCACCAGCCTCACGGTTGGACTTTGGAGTATATCGCGGAACTCCGTAAAGGAGTGAAAGCAGAAGCCCATGATAAAAGTTTTCGGATGAATCAAAAGTGCTTATGCTTTTTTCCATAAGGTCTGTCAGAAAGTCTTCCATTGCCTGGGTATCCCTGTTTATGACGGCCTTCCGGAAATCATTCTGGTCGGTTTGCCGTACGATATTTTCAAACCAGAGTCTTATCTGATGGTCATAAATTGAGGCTATTTCTCTGTTTGGAATTCGCATTGCAGCATACACATCGTTTCCGACAGCTCTTTCGGACACTTTTCGCATATATCCGGTGAAGAAAAGAAAGTTCCAGAGATTATCAGGCTCGGTATGTATATCATCATAAGTAATATCCTCATGGATACGTTTTTCTACCGTACCACCATTTACCAGGAGATCAAGTTCTTTCCTTGTATTCTCATCAGCATCGCGGATCATGTCTTTGATTATCGTATTTGAAGATGTATTTGACCAATATGGTTCTGGAAGGAATCCCGGCTGTTTTAGCTGACTCTGGATATATTTAATAACGCTCCAT
>CAJORC010000001.1 GCA_905236615.1 uncultured Lachnospiraceae bacterium | reverse complement strand
TGAACAGATAGGTTTACCCTTTTTTGACATGTCGAAAGAAGATGATTCTATCGGACTCAATTGGAAAAAAGACAGCTTTGATAATGGTAAACATCTTAATTATTACGGAATGGCAAAGACATCAAAGTATTTTGCAAAATATCTGACTGATGAATTAAAGCAGGAATCGCATAAGGACCAGTCGGGATATGAAAGCTGGGACAACGATCTGTCGGAATATTGTGAATGGGAGAATAGGGAAATCTATGATCTTCTGGATAATAAACGCAGAAAGTATGAGTGGCTAAACGCTCTTGCGGCAAATAAGGAAAAGTATCTTATTCTGGTCACGGTCAAAAATGATGTTTCTAAAGGATGGATGTCCGGCCTGAATAGTGTTTTTGAAAAAATAGGTCTGACCACGGATTTTGCAAAGCTAAAACAAATGTCGTATATTGCGGTGATTGACGGTGGACAGAAGAAAGTTGAGATCAGTAATCCTGATGTCATGAATTATGATTTTGTATGGAAAGATGCCAATGCTTCAGAGCATGATGTGCATATGAAGAGCGGCGGAGCCGGAGGAGACTGCGAGATAGAAATTGATGGCAGTGAAAAATCGGTTGACAGTTCAGGATTAAATATCGTTCTTATAGACAGGGATAATGGTAATCTGGTTTCCGCAGCCAATCTTGATACCAGTACGGAAGATGCAGAATTTGAAGCAAAGGGTGAGCCTGAAAAGAGCGCTCTGATAGAAAATGGAATTTATTCGATCTGCTCTGATGCCGGAAGTGTTAAGGTAAAAGTGAGGATTGAAGAAAACGCTGACGGTACATATGGACTGAAGGATACAGAGTCAGACAAGTATCTTTCGGTGATGGCAGGAAATAAAGACGGTGATAAGGTTGATTTTGAAGATGACCATGGTCTTACGGTAACAAAATGGCGTATTTATTATGCTAATGATGGAAAATACCTTATTTACTCAAATTATAACGGGATGATATTAGCAGCTTCTGGTCAGGGGTTATATATGACAGAGCTTGATCAGCACAGTGAAGAACAAGGGGTGTATATATATGGGAATTGACAGAAAGGTCTGGCTTAGAAAAAAGCTTGCATACTGGCACGAAAGCCTTGTACCGCCGTTTTTTTATCCGATTGCGCTGAAAAGCTGGTTTAGAAAATGTACGGGAAGAGAACTTAATCTCAAAGAACCCAAAACATATTGTGATAAGATAAACTGGATAAAGCTTTATGGAGTTACCTCGGAAATGACAAGACTTTCAGATAAGTATCTTGTTCGGGAATTTGTAAAGGAAAAAATAGGTGAAGAATATTTAATACCCCTTCTGGGAGCATGGGACAGATTCGACGATATTGATTTTGACAGGCTTCCGGACAGATTTGCCCTGAAAACAAATCATGGTTCTGCCACAAATATTATTGTTGATGATAAGAGCAGACTGGATATAAATGATGCGAGGGAAAAATTCAACTTCTGGATGAGCATTAACTTTGCATTTCAGTTTGGCTATCAGCTTCAGTACAGGGATATCAAAAGAAAGATCATAGCAGAGGAGTTTATCGATAACGGTGGAAATGATCTCTTCGATTACAAAATACACTGCTTTAACGGTGTTCCGGAATATATAGAATATATAGGCGGAAGACGGGATTCTGCGCATGAAATATATTTTGATATGGATTGGAATCCGGTTGATTTTTACGATGCGGTATTCCCGCGATACGAGAAAATCCCGTCAAAGCCGGAATGCCTTGGCAAGCTCAGAGAACTTGCGGAAAGGTTAAGTGAGGGCTGGAATTATGTAAGAGTAGACTTTTATGTCCTTGATAACGGAGATATAAAGTTTGGAGAAATGACATTTACTCCCGGTTCGGGGCAGTATACATGGAATCCTCCCGAAGCAGATCTTTTCATGGGAGAAAAGATAGTATTACCGATTGAAAAGTAAAAAATATGCCTGTTAAAAACCCCGGAATACTCAGAAGGTTAAATGATGAGTATTTCGGGGTTTTATTATAATTATTTTCGATTCTGATGAGCGAGAATATATCCTATGGTTCCTGGAGCATATTCCTGTTTGCGCTCAGGTTTCTTTTTAGGCTTCTGTTTGTTATTTCCGTTTGGACGCTTATTCTGTGAGTCCTTTTTGCCGGAAGCTTTCTTCTCGGTTTTCTTTTCACTTCCCTCTTCATTAAGCTTCATTGTAAGGGAAATACGGGCTTTTTCCAGATCAACGTCAAGAACTTTCACATCTACGATATCACCGACAGAAACAACCTCAAGAGGATGCTTTATGTAGTGATCGCACATCTGTGACAGATGGACAAGTCCATCCTGATGAACACCTATATCTACAAAAGCACCGAAATCTATAACATTTCTTACAGTACCCTTCAGGATCATTCCCGGCTTCAAATCCTTCATATCGAGGACATCAGAGCGGAGAATAGGCTTGGGCATGTCTTCACGGGGGTCACGTCCGGGCTTTTCAAGTTCATGGAGAATATCCATCATCGTGAGCTCACCGACGCCAATTTCTTCGGAAAGCTGTTTCTTATCGGAAATGGATTTCTCAAAAGCCTTAATTGCTGCTTCGTCATTAACTTCACAGCCGATCTTGTCAAGAAGGATCTTTGCTGCATCATAAGACTCGGGATGAACAGAAGTTGCATCAAGAGGATTCTTGGCATTGGGTATCCTCATAAATCCTGCACACTGCTCAAAGGCCTTAGGACCAAGCTTGGGAACTTTCTTAAATTCGCTGCGGCTCTTGAATGGACCGTTAGCCTCACGGTATTCGACGATATTCTTTGCAACGGTTGAACTTATACCGGAAACATATTTCAAAAGCGGGGCAGAAGCAGTATTGACATCCACACCTACATTGTTAACAGCATCTTCAACGACACCGTTTAAGGCATCACCAAGCTTTTTCTGGTTCATATCATGCTGATACTGACCGACACCGATCGACTTGGGATCGATCTTTACCAGTTCCGAAAGAGGATCCTGAACACGTCTTGCAATGGAAGTTGCACTTCTCTGACCTACGTCAAAATTAGGAAACTCCTCTGTAGCAAGCTCGCTTGCCGAATAAACGCTGGCACCGGCTTCGTTTGTTATAACATAGTGCACGTTAGCTTCGGGAATTTCATGGAGCATTTCCACAATAACCTGTTCGGATTCTCTGGAAGCGGTTCCGTTACCAACGGAGATAAGGGTTACCTTGTATTTTTCAATGAGCTTCTTTACAATTTTCTTTGCTTCCTCTATCTTTTTCTGAGGTTCGGTGGGATAGATGACCACTGTATCAAGAACCTTTCCGGTAGGATCAACAACCGCTAATTTACATCCTGTACGGAAAGCAGGATCCCATCCGAGAACAGTCTGTCCTGCAATCGGTGGCTGCATAAGAAGCTGCTTTAAGTTCTTGCCGAAAACATCGATAGCGCCGTCCTCGGCCTTTGAAGTGAGGTCGGAACGGATCTCACGTTCAATGGCAGGTTCGATAAGCCTCTTATAGCTGTCTTTTACAGTCTCTTTAAGGAACGGAGTAGTATACTCGTTATCCTTAGTGATTACCTTCTTTTCAAGATATCCTAAAATACGATCTTCGGGGGAAGCAATCTTTACAATGAGGAATTTTTCACTTTCACCCCTGTTAAGCGCGAGAATCCTGTGCCCAACGATCTTTGAAACAGGCTCTTCGTATTCGTAGTAGTTTTCGTAAACAGACTTTTCCTTCTCATCTTTGGCGGATGAAACGATCTTACCGTCAGAAATTGTGATATCTCTGATATAAGTTCTGTAGTCGGGCTCATCGGAAATTTTTTCCGCAATGATATCTGAAGCGCCTGCAAGTGCAGCAGCAGTATCGAGGACTTCCTTCTCTGCAGCCTTGACTTTGTCTTCCTTACTGTCTGACTCAGGAGTTATAGGTCCTGTTACATATTTTGCAGCTTCTTCTTCAAGAGGGGCAGTTGCGGACATTGTGAGTATATACTCTGCGAGGGGCTCGAGACCTCTTGCCTTGGCCGCGGTTGCACGGGTCTTTTTCTTCTGCTTGTAAGGTCTGTATAAGTCTTCGAGAGTAACAAGCTTCTCTGCAGCTTCGATCTTTGCCCTGAGCTCATCCGTAAGCTTACCCTGTTCATCGATAGACTGGAGTACAGCCTGTTTTTTCTCCTCGAGATTTCGGAGATAATTTAATCGCTCGAAAAGATTTCTTAACTGTTCATCGTTAAGTGAACCTGTAGCTTCTTTTCTGTAACGGGAAATGAAAGGAATGGTATTTCCCTCGTCAATAAGTTTGACTGCGGCTTCCGTCTGCCAGCTCTGTACTGCGAGTTCTTCGGAAATAGTTGATATAATATTCATTTTGATCAATCCTTAATTTTTTGTATATTGATATGAACAACATTTTTAATTATAATAGAAAAAAAAGAATTTGACAATTAAGAGGAAGTATGAAAATGAAGACAAAATTAGGAAATGTTAATACGCCGTTGGCTACGGCGTCACTTGTGTGTGGAGTTGCTGCAGTTGTAAACATATTTATATGTATGTTTCCGTTTGCAATCTGCCTTGGGGCTTTGGCGGTCATCTTTGCAATGCTGTCGAGAACGAGAGAAAATTTCTTTGAACATGCAAAGATCGGTTTCATCTGCGGGATTGTCGCTTTGGCGATAAACTTACTGCTCATCCTCGTGATCTGCGGTCTTATGATTTTTTCAATTACCTTCAGGAACAGCATCGAGAATGGTATTTCGGAATTTGCGCATGAATTTTCCAAGGAATTTGAAGACAGTTATAATTACAATTATTATAATGATTATGACCCGGATGATTTTTATGAGGATGAAGAGTTTATGCCCTATGACAGCTGGCGTAATTATTTCGGAAATGGATATCCGTCCGTAAATCACGGACAGGAAAAAACCTGACGTTTTATTCGGGTTTTACCATATAAGAAAGGAGTCGCGTATGGTTAATTCTATTACAGGGATGTATCAGGGAAGCAGAGTGATCTATAATCCGGGTGAGTCCACAGAAGTAAAGCAGGGCTATAGATCCTCACCGGCAGAATGTGAAACCTGCAAGAACCGTAAGTACAAAGACGGTTCTGATGAGATGGTTTCATATAAATCTGCTACTCATATTTCGCCGCAGGCAGCGGGATCTGCGGTAAGGGCACATGAACAGGAGCATGTTTCAAATGCTTATAAAGATGCCGCTAAAAATAACGGTCAGGTTGTTAAGGCATCAGTATCGATTAAGACCGCTATATGCCCGGAGTGTGGACGGAGCTATGTTTCAGGCGGTGAGACAAATACACAGATAAAATATTATAATGAGGAGAACCCTTATCAGAAAGACTTAAAGCTTCAGGACAGTATAAAATATACAGGAAATAATGTTGATGAAGCTGCCTGATCTCTAATAAGGCAGTTCTGAAAAAAGGGAAAAAGAAAAAATGGAAAAGAATGTTTCGATAAATAAATATAAAACTGCTAAAGAACTTAAGCATGATGCAAGAGTAGCCTTAGAGGGAAACTACTCAACGCCGGTCATTGCTTCACTGATGATCATCGTAGTACAGTCAGTGCTGAACGGCACACTGAGGTTCAATAGTTATCTGGTTCAGAACTCAAAGAATCTGCCCTGGCTCACCATCCTTTTTGTAGGGGCAGTTTCGCTTGTCTCAATAGTGGTTTCGCTTGTGGTATATCTTTTGAGAATAGGCGTTGAGTATATGTCCTATAAGGTTGCAAAGGGAGAAAAAGTCACTCTGGGAGATGCTTTTTATGCATATAAAAACAAACCCGGAAGACTTCTTCTGATCTTCCTCTTTTATTGCCTGATAATGCTTGTAGCATTTATTCCATATATTATCATGGCGGTAATCGGTACATTTATATATGTTACGACAGATATATTGGCCTTCTTTGTGATATTTCTGATAGTGGGAGCGATAATCACACTGGCTATTGCCTATTTCCTTTTGTTCAGATACAGTCTGGTAAATTTCATATACTTTGACCATCCGGAAATGAGTGCGATTGAATTAATGAAGGAATCCGCAAGGATAATGAATGGTCATAAACTTCGCCTGTTCCGTATAGCTCTTAGTTTTATAGGAATAGTAATGCTCAGCATGCTTACCTGCGGTATAGCCGCCTTATGGCTTCTGCCTTATCAGTATGTTACTTATTCATATTTTTATATCGAACTGGTACACCCCGGTAAGCTTAAGCCGGATTGGAGACCGTTCATCAGTGATGCCGGAGAGGCGATAACAAAGAAAAAAATTTCTTTGGAAAAATATTGATTTTTTCGTTCTTATGAATTATAGTTAACTTGAAAATAAAATAGAGAAAGTTCTTCGGGGCAGGGTGCAAATCCCTACCGGCGGTAAAGCCCGCGAGCGTAAGCATGAACCGGTGTGATTCCGGTGCCGACAGTGAGCAGTAAAATGCGCAGTCTGGATGAGAGAAGAAATAGTCTGTTTGATATGCAAGAAACGGATTTAGAGCCCTGTGTAGAATTTTACACAGGGCTTTTTTAATTCATAGGAAATTGCGTTGCAATCCCCTATGAATTAAAAAACGCACTTTGTGCGTATGATGCGACACGCGCGGATAGGAAGAGCCTTTGGCTCCCGCGCTTGCGCGGAGAATCCAGCAAAGCTGGATTCTTTGTTCTATTAGAAGAGCTTTCCGGAAAAGTTGGAGGTAAATCAATAATGTCAGCAAATGAAACAAAAGTTAACGCAGTAAGAATGAATGCAGTATCAGATTCAAGGGTCAGAAAACTCTGCGGAGTGGCAATGCTTTCAGCAGTCGCTTATGTTCTTATGTTTTTGGAATTCCCACTTCCGCTTATAATGCCGGCCTTTATAAAAATGGATTTTTCTGAGCTTCCTGCTCTTGTGGCAGCCTTTGCTTACGGACCGGTAGCGGGTGTTGCGGTATGCCTTATAAAAAATGTTATACATCTTCTGAATACACAGAGCGGCGGAGTAGGAGAGCTTTCCAATTTCATCCTCGGTGCGGTGTTTGTATTCGTAGCAGGAACAGTTTACAAAAAGGCTCATTCAAAAAAGGGAGCGATAATCGGTGCGACAGTTGGAGCACTGCTTATGTCGGCAATTAGTCTTGTGACCAACTATTATGTTGTCTATCCCATCTATACGGTATTTATGCCGATGGAGGCAATAATCGCAGCATATAAGGCAATAATCCCTTCGGTGAACAGCCTTTGGGAATGCCTTTTGATATTTAACGTTCCGTTCACTTTCTTCAAAGGAATGTGCTCGGTCGTAATAACCTTCCTGATCTACAAGCCCCTTTCACATATACTTAAAGGGTGAAAACTTGCACAATCAGCTTTGAGATAATATAATAAAGACGCGTACGGCTGTTTTTAAGAGTGCTGTATGCGTCTTATTTAATTCTGCATCGGAGACTGTATGGAAAAAATTTTTGAGTCATATAAGACAGAAGATACCTATGAAATAGGAAAAAGGATGGGTGAAAATGCAAATCCCGGTGATGTCTATGCGCTGAGTGGTGATCTCGGTGTAGGCAAAACCGTTTTTACAAAGGGTTTTGCAAAAGGACTGGGGATAGAAGAGCATATCAGTTCACCTACATTTACGATATTAAATTCCTATGAAGACGGACGTTTGCCGTTCTATCATTTTGATGTTTACCGGATAGGTGACATTGAGGAAATGGATGAGATAGGTTATGAAGACTGTTTTTTCGGTGATGGTGTGAGCCTTGTTGAATGGGCGGGAATAATAAAAGAACTGATGCCGGAGAATACAAGAGTGATAAAGATAGAAAAAGATTTAGAGAAAGGCTTCGACTACAGAAAAATAACGGTCGGAGGAGATTTGGAAGAAGTATGAAATTACTGGCAGTAGACTCGTCGGGACTTGTGGCTACCGTAGCTTTACTTGTTGACGACAGCATTCTTGCGGAATATTCCGTAAACTATAAAAAAACTCATTCGGAAACATTAATGCCGATGATCAATGAAATAGTGAGCATAACCGAGTTCGATATTAAAGAACTCGATGCCATAGCTATTGCCGGAGGCCCCGGTTCCTTTACGGGACTCAGGATAGGTTCCGCAACAGTTAAGGGAATGGCGGAAGTTCTGGGAATACCGATAGTCAGTGTACCGACTGTGGATGCCATGGCGATGAACCTTTGGGGATCTGATGATTATATTGTGCCGATGATGGATGCAAGAAGGAATCAGACATATACAGGAATATATGAAATCGATAGAGACGGAAAACTTATTACAAAGCTGGAACAGTGTGCTGTAAGCATAGAAGAACTTGCAGAGGAAATTAATAAACTTGCACATTCTGTTATCATGCTGGGTGATGGTGCAGACCGTTTCAGAGACAGCATGGATGAACTTCTTAAGGTTGAACACAGATATGCACCGGCAGGTATGAACCGTCAGAGAGCAGCATCGCTGGCACGGCTT